>DAIQNU010000344.1:0-3949 GCA_036788235.1 Cyclobacteriaceae bacterium | reverse complement strand
GACCTGTGACTTTTCTGGATCTAAAAGATAATGTTAAATTTTTTTAAATATTTATAAAAAAACACTAAGATCCTTGGTAGCATATTTTTGAGCTTGATTTCATGAAAAAGAGAATATATTTCCTGCTTTTACTTACTACATTGTATCATTTGCCGATAATGGCTCAGGATCAGTGTGGTCAAAGACTTGACCAGGCAAAGGCAAGGTTTAATCAGGGAAAATTGTATGATGTGCCAATATTGTTGGATGCTTGCCTTGAAGATGGTTTTAGTAAGGAGCAGAAAATTGAAGCCTACAAACTGCTCACTATCGTTTATTTGTACCTCGATTATTATGGCGAAGCGGATAGAAATTACCTCAATCTTTTGAAACTATCGCCAGAATATCAACTGGTAGAAGGTAATGATCCTTATGAGTTGTTTTTGCACCATGAAAAATTTACCACTAAGCCAAAAATCATTATCAATCTAGGGAGATTCGGCATCAACAGAATGCAATACATTACCCTGTTGGATTACAGTATGACACAAGAAAATAACAATTCGCAATCCATAGGATCATTTTGGGGCTTTGAATTTGGTATGGGTATCGAGGCAGCAATTTACAAAAATCTAAGTATAGCTCTTGATGCCTATTTGGTTCGTGGCGGTTTTTCTATTTCAGATGTACATTATCAGCGCAATGAGCTCGAAAACTATGGCTTTTATACTTCTTTTAACCAACATTATACATCACTTGATCTCCCGCTTATGGCAAAATACACCTTTAGTGAATTGCCATTTAGACCCTATGTAGCTGCGGGCATAGCACCCTCTATACTTTTGCGCGCTACAGGTACTAATTATACAGGTCTACTTACTGATAGTATAAACAGCCGTCCTCTCGATGGCGCGGATATCAATTTAATAAACCTGAGAAATAATTTTAATCTATATGTCACAGGAGCTATTGGTGCGCAATACAAAATTGGGATCAACTACATAAATCTAGAATTGAGGTATCAGGGTGCTTTATATAATTTTACTGATGTTGATACGAGACTTGGTTTTCAGACAATAGATGACATCAGAATAAAAATGCCTCAGCATCATATTGATGATGACTTTAGGCTGGGCAGATTGAGTATAAGTGTAGGTTTTACCAAACCGCTCTATAAACCAAGAAAAATAAAAAAGCCATAACCAATTTGGAAACGCATATACAAGATGTTCAATAAACAGACAAAGCAATTCATACCAACATTTTTTACCTTACTTATGGTAATGGGAATGGGTGCGTGCGATTCTATTGAAGATTTAAAATCTTACAAAGAACAAGTGTTTATTAAAACTTTTGGTGGGACAGGATCTGAAGAAAGTTTCGATATAAAACTTCTTCCTGATGGAGGATTTGTAATGGTAGGATCCACTACATCCTTTAGTGCGGGCGATAAAGATGTCTATTTAGTCAGAGCGGATAGATTTGGCAATGAATTATGGAGCAGAAGCTACGGTGGACCGGGAAATGATATTGGACGATCTGTAGAGCTCACCAATGACGGAGGATTTATTATTTGTGGTGAATTCACAGAACTTTCAGGCACAAAAAGAGATATTTACTTGATTAAAACTGATGATCAAGGTATTGAAACGAATTCCACCAGATTAGGTATTGAGAATCGCGATGAGGTAGGAACTGCTGTTATTGCCCTGCCCCAAGGGGGATATTTTGTAACTGGAACTAATATTGATTCTTCCGGATTTTATCTGGCCGAGCTTAATGATCAACTTGAGATATCACCCAGCAAAGAAAAAACGAATGTAGGGCAGGATGGATTTTTTAATCAAAGTGTTGCATCAGCTCGAAAAAGTCTAACCAGATATTACTGTTATGGTACCAGTACGGAGTCGGATGTAGAAGTTAGTAAAAATACCAGGAATTTGTATTTCTTCGAATTTGACCCTTTAGGAGATAATGCCATTTCGCCAAAATTCATTGGAACTGCAAATAATGAAACAGCTACGTCAATGTGTGAATTGCCTGATCAAGGTTTTATTTTGGGTGGTTACACCATTATTGGAGATAGAGAGCAACCTTATTTGGTAAAAATTAATGCTTCAGGCATCGTAGAGTGGGAAGTTCCCTATTCTCGAGCCTCTTCAAGTCCGGGCAATACACGTATTGAATCTGTAAAACCGACTATAGATGGTGGCATTGTAGCAGTTACCACCACCGAAAGAACTAATTTTGGCCGTGAAATTGGTATAATGAAATTTGATATTAATGGTAATGTAGAATGGGTTAATAGTTTTGGGGGTGAAGGAGATGATTTTGCATCTGCGGTTGTTCAATTAGAGGATGGCAGCTATGTTATCACAGGTTCTATGGCATTTGTAATTGGTTCAACAGCTACGGTCAACAATAAAATGTTTATTATTAAAGCAAATCCGCAAGGTCAACTTACGGTTGAGCAATAATCATATAGTACAATTGCAATAAATATTACATTATATACTTTTTTATGATTTCAATTGGTAATTTGTGTGCTGCCGACATACTTTGGCACCTTGCTGTCAGATACTTACTACTGTCAATATTTATATGAGTCAATTTTTACCATTTTATAGATATTTTTTAATTAAGTGCGCATTTTTAGCGACTTTATTTTTTTGTTCTTCGATGTCGATAGCACAAGTATCACTAACTTCAGCTACAGACGGTGAAAATTTATGCGTTGGAGGTGATTTTTCAGTTTTGGGAGATATTTTTATTGAAGAAAATAATGCTGATGACTTCTCCTTAGTTGCAAATCAGACACTTATACTTCGGTTGCCAAGTGGTTTTATTTATGATGAAACGGCTACCATCAGTCTCACTACCAATGTTGGAGATATTGATAATGCGAGCTTTTCTTTTTTGGACGGATTAAATCTACAAATTAGTTTTGACATTACTGGCACTGCCACGCTTGATCAACTAACCATTTCGGGTATTAGAGTACGGGCTTTCGCACCTCCAGCTTCTGGCAATGTTACCAGAAATGGAGGCACAGCCATTATCAATGGTTTAATAAACGGTACTTCACTGGGTTCTTTATCCAGTATTTCACCACCACAAATTAGTAGTAATCCAACTGATAAAGTTATTTGCAATGGCCTTACCACAAGCTTTTCTGTAGTAGGTTCCGGAGCTTCTTTGGGTTATCAATGGCAATTTAGCTCTAATGGAACCGATTGGTTCGATGCAACTGGTGGAGTGTATTCAAATGATCAAACTGCAACCTTAAACCTAAGTGATGTTACCGGCTTAAATGGGTATTTATATAGATGCATTCTAACGGAAAACACTTCTATACAAAATTGTTCGTCGATTTCTAGCAGTGCACAACTTACCGTAGCTGACGTTCCAACGGGTTCTATTTCTGGTGACAACACCATTTGCCAAGGCCAAAATACCAATATATCATTTGCACTCACAGGTACTGGGCCATTTAATGTCACTTATACAGATGGTAGCAACAATTTTTCAGTGAATGGCATTGGTGATGGACATTCTTTGTCAGTGTCTCCTACAATAAATACAAACTATACTTTAGTCAGTGTAATTGGTGCTTCTGGCTGTAATGCTGTTAGTTTGACTGGATCTGCAAATATTGTAGTCAATTCAAGACCTACATTGGCAGCATTGAGTGGAAGTGCTTCAATTTGTGAAGGAAATGATACTCCTATTAATGTAGCAATAACTGGTGGAACAGGACCATATAACATTGACATCAATAATCATGGCATTGTAAATCCTTATAATAATGGTGACAATATACTTGTAAGTCCTGCAACCAGCACTAACTATACAATTAACTCTTTGGAGGATGCTAATGGATGCGTAGGAATAGGACTTTCTGGAACTGCCAATGTTACGGTAACCCCGATACCGGATGCATCGGCGAGTGATGCAACAGTATGCCATGGAG
>DAIQNU010000343.1:0-3993 GCA_036788235.1 Cyclobacteriaceae bacterium | reverse complement strand
TTGAACACTACACTGAGAGATTTCTCCAATCAGTACCTAATTTACTTAATGAAAATGTATACATTCATAACGGTGAGAACCCATGGGATAATGAAATAGCTCCTTCTGCATTTGTATCAGTGACACAGGCTGATAAGTTAGAATTAGAACGAATTATTGAAAATAGAAAATTTTTTAGAATAGCTTGCTTTTTGCCACTTACGCACTGGAAAGACTTACCTGATTTTAGTAAAAATACCTATTTTAGATTTATGAAACTCTTGGTTGACAAGTAGTTGGTCAACTTCGGGAATGTGTAGTGGTTGTTGGTGAAAACACACAACAACGGGGCAGGTTTAGTGGTTGTTGGTGAAAACACACAACAACAGAGGGGGGCAACTACATCAAGGTGTAGTAGTTTTTTGTGGAAATACCAAAAACATGAAAGGCTTCATTTTCTTTCAAGGCGCATGTCCGCAAACGATTGAGGTAACCTTCTTGAAAGCTGAACTTTAAAATATAGCCGTAGGCTTTTTCTTTATACTCAATTTGGATCTTAAAATATATTAAAATCATAGGCAAACCATGCATTCTAAAACTTTCTGCATGATGGTGATTTTTCAATATTATTGACAATTTCGATGCTTAAGGAACTATTTAATGAAAAATCCGTGCATAATATTATAAAATCTTACAATTGTATTTAATTCTAAGAGCGTTCACTAAATTTGCCAATTAAAATGTTTTTTTTTGATGTCATTGTAACCTCAATAATTTATTTAATTGTTACTCAAGCGATTTTTCCCTGAAAGCACAGATGCTGTATTTTTTACAGATACTTTTGGAAGGTTGGTAGAAATGAACCAACTGGCAGAAAGTCATGCGTTGTTTAGCGAAAAATCACCAAAAGGAAAGAGTATTTCACAGCTTTTGCCATTTATAGTTGCATCTCATCTTAACAAATTATTTTCTGCCTATACTCCGGGTATTCATACAGTACCGGTAAATTTAGAAACGCCTGATGCTATTACGAATGCAGATATTACTATAGTTGCCACACACCACAATGGTCTCAATGGGTATTTGATCTTTGTCCCCATGCGTTACTTAGATATTTTGATTGACGAGCCCAAGCAAAAGTTAAATGAAAATATCCATCCTTTTGAAATAGTAGAAGATAAAAAACCTAATATACTAGAGCAGTCGCTTCAGGAAACTGCACAAATCAAAGAGCGATTTGAATTAGCAGTACAGGCTGCTGGTACTGGTGTATGGGAGGTGGACTTATTGCAAGATAGCTTCATTCCTGACCAATCATTGATCAATTTGCTTGGATTGAACGTTCCGGCCAATGAAGCCATGCCTCTAGAGCAATGGGTGCAATGGATTCACCAAGAAGATCGCGATGCTGTGCTTGACTTTTTTATGCTACAGTTCAAAGATAATGTGGGTAAATTGGAGTATACCTTTCGGATGGTCAACTCAAGCGGAGAAATTATTTGGGTGCTCACACGTGGGAAGGTGATTTATAGAAAAAATGTAGCTATAAAATTGATCTGTGCCTCTACCGATATCAATAAAAGTGTAGAGGCAAACCAAAAACTTAAAAAGGCAATAACAGAACTCGAGCATATTTTTGCATCTTTTCCTGATTTGTTTTTTAAATTTAATAGAGACGGTGACTATCTGGAAGTAGGTGGCAATGCTACAGCTGATTTGCTCATACCTTCCTTTGAGCTTATGGGTAAAAACATGAAAGATGTACTGCCCAAAGGCGTGTATGAGACTTTCTACTATACAATGTGTCGTGCCTGGAGCACGGGCATGGTAGAAACTTGCGAATACAAACTACACTTACATGGCGATGATCAGTTTTTTGAAACACGCATCATTGCCTTAAGTGATGAGGAATGTCTGGCAATCGTAAGAAATATCAGCGATGTAGTGAAAACTCATCATGAATTGTTGAAAGCACGCCATGTAGCTGAAGAGGCTTTAAACGCTAAAGAAGAATTTTTGGCCACCATGAGCCATGAAATAAGAACACCACTCAATGCCGTCATTGGCATGACCAATCTAATGATGTCTACAGATGATGCATCTCGTCAGGAATACATGAAAACTCTAAAGTTTTCTTCCGAACACTTGCTGTCCCTTGTTAATGACATTTTAGATTATACAAAAATAAGGGCTGGCAAACTTGAAATAGAGCAAATAGAGTTTGATTTGATGGCCATGCTTGAAAACATGGCACGCGGCACAAATTATTTGTTACAAAGTAAAAATATTAGTTTCAATTTCGCATGTGATAAAGAAGTTCCCCGCTTTGTGATAGGAGATACCAACAGGTTAGCGCAAATTCTGAATAACCTACTCAACAATGCCGGCAAATTTACCCGTAAAGGTCAGGTCGATTTGAAGGTAGTATACAAAGGTCATGATAATGAGGAGAATGTTTTGATAGATTTTATTATCAAAGACACGGGCATAGGCATGGAAGCCGAAAGTCTGAGTAAAATATTTCAACCCTACCAACAAAGCGAAAAAGATACTTCGAGAAAATACGGAGGTACCGGCCTTGGACTTACTATAGTAAAGCAGCTGGTAGTTTTGCAAGGTGGTACTATAGATGTAAGTAGCACGCCAGGTGTGGGTTCCGAGTTTGTAGTACAAATGGCCTTTGGCATTCCCAAATCCACTAGATCGTTACATGAGCAGGGAAATTTTGATGAGAAATATTTATCAGGCAAGCAAGAATTGGGTTTGAAAGTGCTCTACGCCGACGACGTAGCCTCAAATTTACTCCTTATGAAAGGGTATTTGAAAATGTGGGGCTGTGAAATGCAAGGGGCTTTTAATGGCGAAGAGGCATGTGAGTTGGCCGCAAAAGAAAGTTATGATTTGATTATGCTTGATTTACTTATGCCTCACAAAAACGGCTATCAGGCAGCGGAAGAAATTCGTCAAAAATCTGGGCCAAATCAATTTAAGCCCATGTTGGCGGTAACAGCAGAAATAACCAATAAAATAAAAGAATTGGCATTGAGTTCTGGCATTAACGGAATGGTAATCAAGCCCATTAGCCAGGACGACCTGCTCAGGAAAATTCTACATAGTATCCAGGGTATTGCCGATGATCATGAAAAAAATGATGCTACTGTAGACGAAGAAACAACAATAAATGAGCCCAAACCCAGTATAAATTTCGAAACATCAAACAGACTCTATACCGATGAGCGCGATAACTATTTGAAATTGCTCAATATGCTTAAGTCAGAATATGAGGGTCATTATAATCACTTGCGGCAAGCCATCTCCAACAACGATCTGGAGCGGTTCAAATCTATAAGGCACAAAATGATGTCTAATATGAAATTATTTGAAATGCATGAAATGCTCGGCTTGTTGGAAGATATTCGTAACAACTATAAAGAAAATAGTCAATTCAGTAATGTAAATATGTACTTTGTAAGGCTTAAGGAGACTTTTGACAATCTTTTACGAGCCATCCATCATAAGACCACTGAGCTTCTCATGGAAGAGGAATTGTATTGAACAATTCCTTAATAAACCGCACATAGCTTATATTATCTACATTAGTCTCCCATTAACTACCTGATTTTATTTTGATTAAGTGCCAAGCTTTCTTAATTTTGACATTAATTGTCGGTACAAGCGAAATTCAATGGATGAACTAATCCAATAAGACCTAACTTCCTCAAAAGCTTGAATTAAATTCAAAAAATCATTAAAAATCCATTAAAAATAATGAGACGAATTGTAATACGTACATTTAAAAAATACATATTTCCTTTATTGTGCTTAGTATTTTTGAGCTTGTATTTATTGAGTATCAAAAAAAATTCAGCACTCAATAGTCAACTGGAACAATTTAATGCCCAATTGCTTGAAGTACAGAATAGTCTAGAGAAGAGCTTTGAGAAGCAAGGCTATTATATAGAAAAATCCAAAGCAGATGAGGTATTTGTTTTTCATAAACGGTTTAACAAGGTA
>DAIQNU010000342.1:0-3995 GCA_036788235.1 Cyclobacteriaceae bacterium | reverse complement strand
CAAGCTTTTTTAGGGATTTCTGTATTTCACGACCCATCGTCTTGTCCATAGTAGGAATTAGGCTGTCAAGATATTCTACAACGGACACTTTGCTTCCCAATCGGGCATATACTGAGCCCAGCTCCAGGCCGATAACTCCACCACCTATTACAATCATATGTTTGGGCACCTCTTTCATTTCCAGTGCCTCGGTGCTGGTTATTATTCTTTTTTTATCAATTTTGATAAAGGGCAGCGTGGCAGGTTTTGAGCCAGTGGCAATTATAATGTGTTTGCCTTCCAATACTTTCTCCTCGCCAGAATCAGGCTTTACACGAACTTTGGTTTTGCTTTCAAACGAACCATGACCTACATGTACATCAATTTTATTTTTCTTCATTAAAAACTGAATGCCATCCACAGTTTGACTAACCACCTTGTTCTTGCGGTCGATCATCTGTTTTAGGTTCACTTTTAAATCACTCAGTTCAATTCCATGTTCTTTGAAGGTATGAGAAGCGTTGTGATAATGCTCTGAAGAATCGAGCATGGCTTTGGAAGGAATACAACCTATATTGAGACATGTGCCGCCAAGTGTTTTGTAGCGTTCGACTATGGCGGTTTTCATACCTAATTGTGCACAACGAATTGCTGCTACATATCCACCAGGGCCAGATCCTATTACTATTACATCGTAGTTCATGTTTGTACTCATGTTTTTTTACTCCAAATGTTGAAGCAGGAATGAAATTTTTTTACGGATTATCTATTATTAAAAGAATTTACCAAAGCTTAAATCTCAAGCAATAGCCTGGTCGGATCTTCCAACAATTGTTTTACCCTTACCAAAAAGCTTACGGATTCTCTTCCGTCAATCGTTCTGTGGTCATAAGACAGGGCAATGTACATCATAGGTCGAATCACTACCTCACCATTGAGTGCAATGGGGCGCTCAACGATGTTGTGCATACCAAGTATGGCAGATTGCGGCGCGTTGATAATCGGCGTCGACATCATTGACCCAAAAACACCACCATTGGTTATGGTAAATGTGCCTCCCTGCATTTCATCGATACTCAATTTGTTGTCGCGTGCACGTGTGGCCAATCTTATAATCTCCTTTTCTATGCTCTGAAAGCTCATTGTTTCTGCATTTCTAACAACTGGCACCACAAGGCCGCGAGGTGTAGATACAGCTATGGAAATATCGCAATAATTGTGATACACAATTTCTTCACCATCGATCATGGCATTTACAGCCGGCCATTCTTGCAAAGCCACACACACAGCTTTGGCGAAAAAGGACATAAAGCCAAGATTGACCTCATATTTTTCTTTGAATTTGTCTTTGTATTTGGCTCGAATATCCATTATAGGCTTCATGTCCACTTCATTGAAAGTAGTCAACATGGCCGTTTCATTTTTCACCGATACCAGTCTGCGCGAAATAGTTTTTCGGAGCTGGCTCATTTTTTCTCTTTTCAGAGTTCTTTCGCCAGCTTGAGCAGGTTCTTGCTTTTCAGGCTTTTCCGTAGCCGATGCGCTTTTCTCTGTTTTTTCTGATTGTTTTTCCGCTTTTAGAGCATCTTCTTTAGTGATGCGACCGTCAACCCCTGTGCCTTTTACACTTTCGGCTTTTATACCTTTTTCGGCAAGTATTTTGGCTGCTGCAGGCGAGGCGTGCCCTTTGGCATAGGATGTATTGTCATCATCATCTGAATTATCTGATGAAGTGGCAGGCTCTGAACTGCTTGAATTTTCATTTTCATCAGCGATTTCGCCACTCACTTCGTCAATTTGGCAAATCAATTCACCAATTTTCAGTGTTTTGCCTTCTTCTGCCACTATTTTCAAATACCCCTGAGCTTCGGCGGTGAGTTCGAACGTTGCTTTGTCAGATTCTATTTCTGCAATTACCTCATCGAGAACAACTAAATCACCATCTTTTTTCACCCAGGAAGAAATCGTCACTTCAGTGATAGACTCGCCAACAGCTGGTACATTCATATCGGCAGTTTTGCCAGTCTTTTTTATGCCATTAGTGCCTTCCTTTTTTTCTGAGCCGGGCTTTTCTTCAGCTTTTTTGCTGCTTTTGTCTTGGCTTTTATCTTTGGCTTTGCCATTGGTATCAATGTGGCAAATCACATCGCCTATATTTAAGGTGTCGCCTTCTGCAGCATTGGTTTTTAAAATTCCTGCGGCTTCAGCGTTGAGTTCAAATGTGGCTTTGTCCGATTCCAGTTCAGCAAGGGGTTCGTCTAATTCTACCTGGTCACCGTCATTTTTCAGCCAGCGAGCAATGGTCACTTCGGTTATGGATTCGCCTACTGCCGGAACTTTTATTTCAAGACTCATAGTGGATTTCTATTTATAGATTATTCGAAAGCTTTTTTTAATATTTCTTCTTGTTCTTTTTGATGCACCTTGGCAAATCCTGTAGCGGGGGATGAGCTGGGCTTGCGGTAAATGCCATCTTCCAGGGTGAATCTGTATTTTCTTAGCATGTAGGTCCAGTAACCCATATTTTCAGGTTCTTCTTGAACCCATATCACCTTGGCTTTTTTGTATTTGGCAATAATCTTGTCCAATTGGTTTTTAGGAAAAGGGAACAATTGCTCAAGTCTGATTATGGCTACATCTTTTCGATCATTTTTTTGCTGCTCAGCTCTCAACTCATAAAAGATTTTTCCGGTGCACAGCAAAACTTTTGTGACTTTTCTTGCATCTGAATAATCATCTTCAATGATTTCCCTGAATCCACCCGAAGTAAAATCTTCAATAGGTGAAATGACTTCTGGATGACGAAGTAGTGATTTAGGTGACATAACTACACAGGGAATTCGGAATTCCCAGGCGAGCTGCCGACGCATCATATGAAAAAGGTTGGCCGGGGTAGTAATGTTTACCACTGCCATATTATTTTCAGCTGCCATTTGTAAAAATCGTTCTGGTCTGGCACTTGAATGTTCCGGACCCTGACCTTCGTAGCCATGTGGTAGTAGCATCACAAGTCCATTCATTCGTTGCCATTTGGTGGCCGCACTTACGATAAACTGATCTATCATCACCTGAGTGCCATTGCCAAAGTCACCAAATTGGGCTTCCCAGATCACCAGGGCATTTGGCGAGGCCAGTGCATAGCCATATTCAAAACCCAGGACACCAAATTCCGAAAGCAATGAGTTATAAATTCTAAAATTTTGTTGTCCTTCTTCGATATGGTCTAACTGGCAGTAAGCTTGATTATTTTCTGCGTCAAATACCACTGCGTGTCGATGCGAAAAGGTACCTCTTTTGACATCTTGACCCGACATTCTCACAATTTTTCCTTCTTTAAGAATTGAACCATAGGCAAGCAATTCAGCATCGGCCCAGTTTAACATTTTCTTCTCAAAGAAGTTGTTTTTTCGATCCTTGATAAGCTTTTCAATTTGCCTTATGGGTTTAAAGCCCTTGGGAAGGGTGGTCAAAGCTTTAGCAATTTTCTCTATGTTTTTGGCATCAATGCCGGTAGAGGGAGAAGATTCAAAATCCTCATTTTTCGGTCTGCGTAAGTGTTGCCATTCTTCATCAAGTCTTTGAGGCTTGTAAGGTAATGGATTTTGTTTGACCTCGTTTAACCTCGCCTGCAACAGGTCTCTGAATTCATTGTCCAAACCTTTAGCGAGTTTGGCATCCATATCACCCCGGTCTATCAATACTTTCGAATAGATCTCTCTTGGGTTGGGGTGCTTGGCTATAATGTTGTACAACAATGGTTGGGTGAATTTAGGCTCATCACTTTCATTGTGGCCATGCCTTCTGTAGCATAACAAATCTATATAAATATCCCGCCCAAATTTTTGCCTGAATTCTACGGCCAGATTGGCGGCAAAATCTACAGCCTCGGCATCGTCTCCGTTTACGTGTAAAACTGGTGCGTCTATTATTTTACCAATATCTGTACAATATATACTAGAGCGTGCATCGTCATAGTCAGTGGTGAATCCAACCTGGTTGTTAATCACAAAGTGGAT
>DAIQNU010000341.1:0-3998 GCA_036788235.1 Cyclobacteriaceae bacterium | reverse complement strand
AGCCAAAGGATAAGACAAAAGCTGAGCTCTACAACAAGCTGGCAGAATTGTATAATGATATTCATAGCGATTCTGCCTATTTCTTTGCTACAGAGGCGCTCAATATTTCAAAACAAATAAAGCAACCAGAGCTTACGGCAACTGCACATAAAAACATTGCGGTATATTATCACTTTTCGTTCAATATTACCAACAAACTGGCGATAGTTTAGAAATGGCTCGCAACCAGCTAAATATATCCTCCAATTTTTTCAATTCTGCCAATTACCGTGGTGCATTGGAGTATGGGCTTTTGTCATTACAAATTTCTGAGAATCTGATGGATCAATCGATGCTCACTTCTGCCCATGGACTTTTATGCGACATATACAGTTTTATCGGAAAACGTGAATTAGCCATTCATCATTGCCTGGCTTCACTACGGTTTTCAGATGATACAGGAATTACAACTGGTCGATCGAATACACTCAATACATTGGGTGCCATTTATCTTGAACTCAACCAGGAAGATAAAAGCAAAACTTATTTTGTAGAAGCACTCCGCATAGCCAAAGAAGAAAATGATCAATATGCTGAAGCTACAGCCATAAGCAACCTTGGCGATCTGTATTTGATGAAAAAGGAATATGAAATGGCACTGCATTACTATTTTAGAGCTCTCGAAATCGATCAGTTTGCTTTTGATACACTGGCCATCGGGTATTCCAACTATAATGTTGGAAAAGCCTACAGCGAGAAAGGGGATTTTGAAAATGCACTTAAGTATTATCTCCAAAGCCTGGAATATGCAAAAAGGTCTGTAGATTTAGAAATAAAAGCCATCGTTCATTCAGAAATTGGCTCTATTTATTCAGAAATAGGTAAATATGCGCAAGCCCACAATTACCTACACAAAGGCCTAGAGATTGGGTTGCAGGTAGATACTGACCCGGTACTAAAAAGCTGTTATCACAATCTTGCCAGGCATTACGAAGCCATTGGAGATACCAAAACATCAATGGAATATCTGAGAGAATATGTAAAACATGCAGAAAATTTACACAAAAGTGAATCGATGCTGCGGGTAGCCGAAACAGAAGCAATATATGATTTGGAGAAAAAAAATAAGGAAATAGAAATTCTACAACGTGACAGTGATATTAGTGTTCTAAAAGCCAAGCAGCGCAATTTGATTATCGGGGGGCTTTTTTTGCTGGGTCTCCTATTCAGTATAATAGCTGTGGTGTTATATCGTAGAAATCTCGATAAGAATAAAGCCAACCGCATTCTGGAGTATCAGCGCGATGCCATTAATCGGCAGAAAAACGAAATTGAAAAGCATAAAAATGAGCTGGAAATTTATAGCAAAGAGCTATCAGAAAAAAACCGGCAGATAACCGATAGCCTGGAATATGCACGCCGAATTCAACTTTCATTGTTGCCCACAACCGAGCAGATAACAGCTGTTTTCAAAGAATCATTTGTTTTTTACAAACCTAAAGAGATTATCGGTGGTGATTTCTATTGGCTCACTGACTATGAAAATATGACTTTACTTGTGGTGGGCGATTGTACAGGCCATGGCGTACCAGGTTCGTTTATGACCGTAATGGCCAACACCCTGCTCAATCAGATTGTGATGGATAACAAAATAATGCAGCCCTGTGCCGTAATAATTGATATGAATAAGTTAATAAGGCAAAACTTGCAACACTATTCCGATGGTGATTTTTCATCAGAAGGTATAGATATCGCTTTTTGTGTTATTGATAAAAAAAACAATAATGTGGGTTTTTGTGGCTGTCGAATTCCAATGTATATAGTAAAAAATGGCAGCTTTCAACAGCTATCGCCTAATCGACATGCCCCAGGAAGTACTTTTTTCGATGCCAATACCATTGAATCGCAAACCATAAAACTCAATAAGGGCGATACAATTTATCTTTCAACTGATGGCTTTCAAGATCAATTTGGTGGACCTAGAAATAAAAAATTTATGAAAGCAAGATTTAAAAATGTGCTGCATAAACTTTCTGATCGGCCTATCAACGAACAACTACAGATTTTAGATCAGACTTACACAGTATGGAAAGGTGATCAGCAGCAAACAGATGATTTGTTGGTGATTGGGATAAAACTTTAAGAACTTAGTTTCTGCAATTTACTTTACCACCCATTTTACACTCAAATCCCTTTCAAGTTCATTTCATTTTTGATAGCAAAATAATTTGACCTAGATGGTAAATGTCATGCTGGATCATGCCGTGCAACAAGGTATAAAAATCATAAGGTTTATCACCTACTTTCTCATTGAGTTTTTCAACAGGTGTTTTCTCCAAAGTTTGCAAAAGCAATTCTTGGCTGTCTTCTAAGGAAAGCAATACTTTTTTCCAGGTTTGTTCATCTTTGCTGTCAAAAATAGGAAAATTGTCCACCTCACTTACATCGTAGGCATGCTGACCCAATAATCTTTTTATGGTAAAGTTTCGCCAAGTCGTCATATGGTAAACCAGTTCGGCTATTGTATGAATACCCTCAGTATGCCTAAATGCCACCGTTACATTGATCGCTCTTAACACTTGCATAACAGAGGGGCCGTGCCAGGCAGCACCATCAAATGTGTTGCGCAACATATCTGCGATTCTTTGTGTTTCTGTTAGCTGCATTTGATTAGGTTTTAGTTTTAAAAATGCCGAAAATTACTTTTTTAAACGCTTTTTAAACTGTGATTGTTGACCCTCCCAAAAATTAGTCTTAAGGCCAGCGATCAAATGAAATAATGTAAACCTAAATGAAAAAATTTCAAATCAAAAACTCGGCGATCTGGATGATGGCGGCGTTATTATTTACTTCCACAGCTCAAGCACAAATGAATGATTGGGAAAACCCGTTGGTTACAGGTATAAATAAATTACCTGGCCGCAGTACCAGTATTTCATGGCCTGATGCATCATCGGCTATGAAGGTAGACAGGAAACTTTCGCCTCGATACAAAAGTCTTAATGGCACCTGGAAATTCCATTGGGCTCCGGTGCCAATCAAGGCTCCACAAGATTTTCACCTAGCCGATTTTGATGTCAGCGCTTGGGATCAGATAGAAGTGCCCGGCAACTGGGAACTCAAAGGCTATGGTACTGCTATTTATACCAATATTAGGTACCCCTTTGAGCCTGTTAATCCGCCGTTTGTACCTTCAAATGACAATCCTACCGGTTCGTATGTTACAGAATTCGACATTCCAAAATCATGGAAAGACCTGCAAATCACATTGCATTTTGGTGGGGTCAGTTCGGCTTTTTATGTGTGGATCAATGGTCAAAAGGTTGGCTATAGTGAAGACAGTATGCTGCCAGCAGAATTTGATATTAGTCCTTTTGTCAAGTCAGGTAAAAATAAAATGGCCGTGCAGGTATATCGATGGAGTACAGGGTCTTACCTCGAAGATCAGGATCATTGGCGCTTAAGTGGCATACAACGCGATGTCTTTTTGGAAGCTGCACCCAAAGTCCAGCTTTTTGACTTTGCCATCCGTACCGAACTCGACAAACAATATCAAGATGCCAACTTGCTGATAAAAACAGATTTCCGGAACTATTCCAATGCAGATGTAAAGGGTTGGACGCTGGAAGCCAATCTTTTTGATGTATCTGGCAAGGCTATAGAAGCTCCAGCAACCTTTGTTGCGTTAGATAAAGTGATAAACAAGAGCTATCCACCCACAGGAAATCTCCCTTTTGAAGATATGACCTTGACAATAAAGAACCCGCTCAAATGGTCTTCGGAATTTCCACATTTATATACTTTGGTGCTTAGCCTCAAAGATAACAAAGGAAAGATTCAAGAAGCCAGAAGTTGTAGAGTCGGCTTCAGGTCATTAGAGATCTTTGAAGGGCAGCTTTTGGTCAATGGCAAAGCTGTAAAGTTATATGGAGTAAACCGACACGATCACCATGAAGATGGCGGCAAGGTAGTAACCCGCGAATCTATGCGTAAAGATGCCTTGCTTATGAAGCAGTTCA
>DAIQNU010000340.1:0-4011 GCA_036788235.1 Cyclobacteriaceae bacterium | reverse complement strand
ATCATTTATACACTGATTAATGCTTTAAATTCCTAATTCACAGTCAATACAATTATTTCTCTGAATCTTCCGAGGGATTTCAAACGTCCACTTTCTCTTTCAGCTTCAGCCTTGTCTGTACTATGATATATATATACATAGTAGTCCATTGTTTGCGATACATACCCAAACTTGGTAAAGAAACCCTGAATAAACAGGTAGTCACTATAATCTTCTGCATCTCTGTATGAGCCATAAGTACCGACTACTACATAAAAGCCTTTCTTGAGCTCCAGCATATGATTACCTTGCTTTACAATAGTTGGGCCTATATATATACCTTCTTCATTACGCGTAGTAACCTTCTCTTGCTCTACTTCTATTTCTTCGAAAACTTCGAAGGTCACACTTTCGAATTCATCTATATCATCGGCTTCAGTGAGCACGCGCTCCTTTATTTCAATTTCTTTTTCCGTTAATGGTTTAGGAGCCGGCGTTGGTTCAGGTTCCATAAATTCCGTCAGGTCTATATCAGGCACTGGACCTTCGTCTTCTTCAAATTCAATTTCAGGCTCTGGCAATAATTCTTCTTCTACCGGCGGATCAGGATCCATAAACTCACTTAGATCAACATCGGGCGCAGGCTCGGGTTCAGGTTCTGGTTCCGGAATTGGTTCAGGTTCTGGCTCTGGTTCAGGTTCTGGCTCTGGCTCTGGAGCCGGGGCTGGTTGTTCCATAAATGGTGTAAGATCGATTTCAGGAACGGGTTCTGGTTCCGGCTCAGGCTTTGGTTCTGGCTTGGGCTCGGGTTTTGGGCTTGGCACAAATGGATCCTTCTGCGGCTGAATTCTTTGACTGGTGCTTGCAGGTGCTGGAGAAGCTGGTTGTCTGCCTGCTGCTTGTAGCATTCTGTTTCGCTGCTGCATGTAGCTCATTCTGCCTCGCTTCGATGCTTTCTCTCCAAAAAGCATAGCCAGGGTTATCTCATGACTACCACTTCCTATGACACTATTTACGCCAGTGGGGAATTCATATGAATATCCGAAAGTGAAATTTTCTTGAAGCGTAAAACCAAAATAGCCAATGCCGCCAAAATTTTGTCGATAGCCTCCACCGACATAAATGATATCGCTGATGGTGGCTGTTGTAAATGCTTCAAAACGACCACCGATCAATGGATACTGACGATAGACAAAAAAGGGTTCAACGGTAAATTGGTCTTCAGAAATAGTCCATAAATAGCTCATGTTGAAAGCCATGGCATTGAGTGGATTGAGTTCTCCAACTGAAAATGAGCCCGATTCTAAAGTTGAATGTTCAAAAATTGCAGGTAAGGCAAAGCCCAAATTGAATCCTTTGAGGTGATAATTAATGCCGGCATTTCCCAAAAGCCGTACCTTGCCATCCAGCGCATAGGCCATAGATGGGTCAATATTTCCATTAGCTGCAATGCCCGAGATATCGATGTTGTGAAAAGCCACTCCAGCAGATAAGCCAAAACTCAGGTAATGCTCTTTATCGAATTTTGCCCTAAAGCCTGAACCCGTCATAATAGAAGTCGTGGTCAAAAGACTTCGCTTATCACTAACAACAGTGGCGCCAAAGGGGATTGTTTCTTTAAGAATGGTATGAAAGCTTAAGGTTGCAGTAGCCGGAGCACCTTCGATACCTGCCCATTGGCTGCGGTAATTGAGGTATAAGGCTGCGCGGTCTTCGTAACCAGCAAATGCAGGATTGAGTAGATATGGGTTAAGAAATACATGACTATTGAGGGGTACATCCTGTGCGGATATTCCTGAGACCAAAAAGATAAAGAATATAGTGTAAAAAAAGCTTTTCATATATAGTAAATATGCCCGGCTCACCGCATTAATCCGATTGTTAAGCTTGCCTCTGAACACAACAAACTTTCCAATCAATTAAGTACAAATCAACTCAAGCATCAATTAAGGCCGAAAAATCAGCAATAAATGATTTATATACAACTAAATTGAAGGGTGTAACCTACCAATCACCGCTTAAGTAACATTTACTATTAAATAGCATCGCATGTGCAGAAATAGAGAAAATGAATTGTGCAATATAAACCACAGTGGCGCGAAGAAAATATAATTATATAAAGACAACTTCACCTAATTGCGTGATTTTTAGGACAAAAAGTTTTACCACTATTCACTATGAAATTATTTGAAGTAAATTAAAAAATATAAAACACAACGATAAACTATGTAAGAATTACACCTATAATATTGCTTAATCCAACTCCATTCTGATTATTTAAACTTTTACTACATAAAATTGATATAAAAATATGAAAACCAATATTCTATAATTGAAATTCATTGTATTTTCACATCAGAAAACTGTAGAAGAATTCTATAGTTCACAATTGTTTTACATCAACAGACACCACCAAAGCTGAAATATGCGTAGTTGTTTATCGATAATTATTTTAATTTTTTTAGGTTTTTCTACTCAAGCACAAACCTATTTGGGTGCCCGATTGGGTCCCAATATGTCAAGAAGTGCCTTCTCTGATAAGGTTTACAATTCCTATAACCAATCGCTATTTTCTCCTGGTTTTACGGGCGGAATCATGGTAATCAATGAAACTTCTGACTTGGTGGGTATACAGACAGACATTTCTTACTCTATGAAGAGACGATTTGTAAAAAACAGCTCCAATGACTTCCAAACCAACAAAGCCACATACCACCACATCGATATGCCGATTTTGTTCAGGCTCAAGTTTAAGTCCCGCAATTTGTCCTACTATTTTTTGGGTGGTCCGGAACTAAGCTATTGGTTGGCAGGCAACGGTCGTATAGGTACTTTTGACTTCAACGATGGGTTCACAACAAATTATGACTATGACATAAGATTCAGCGGAGAACCCGACCTACGGACGTCTTTGGTGGTCAATGAGCCCAATCGGTTCCATATTGGACTCAGTGCCGGTGTAGGTTGGAGCTTTAGTATCAACGATGTAGATTATTTCGGCGTAGAAGTTAGATACACGATGGGGCATACCAATCTGGGTGCAGAATCTGGAGGAGAAACACCAGCCGGGGTCATTGAAAATTTTGAATCTACCAACCGGGTTTTCTCCGTAACAGGCATATACTATTTTAATATGCGCGAACGCTTTAAAGTGATTAGAAGGAAAATGGCTAAATAGAAAGGTAATTTGTGTTGCGGGTATTACCTTGCAGATAAATTAAAATTCTACCATCATGCCAAACAAAGGATACGACAAAGCAGAAATAGATGCCCTAAAGAAAAAACTTCAAGCCAGCCAGCAAAATTTTTTAATGAATGAAGAAGAGGAGAATTCGGAAGAGTTTGCCAATTTCTATTTTGTAGGCTCTTGGGAAGGAAAAGAAGTGATTTTTGATGCCGCATTATACACCCTTCGACTACATCATCAGAGTGAGTTGTACGAAGCAGCCGAATTAAAGGCCGAAGAGAAATACCCTGAATATAAAGCCCTAAAAGAAGTCGCCGGTGATGCTGAACCTGAGCTGCCCGAGGAACTTGAAGAAGAAGTGGGTTGGTATATCACTGAAACTATGTTTGAACTCGAAGAAGAAGAATCTGTTAAAGTAGCCGAACACCTTGAAATAGATACTAATATTGAGTTTGGTTTGAGCCTCAATGCCAGTCTCAATGTGGATAATATTACCCCACAATTAATCAGTGAATTTATCGATAAATTTAATAGCGATTCGCTAGAGTTAGACGAAACTTACTATTCTTTCCAAACTATTGATGAGGATGAGGAGGAAGAAGGTGATAGCTGATAGCTCGTAGCTCAAAGGTCAAAGGTGAAAGGTCAAAGGTGAAAGGTCAAAGCTAAAAGGTTTTAGAAAGGAGCAAACTGGAAGAAGTTGGGCGATGAGGGGGAAAGGCTCGAAGCTGGAAGCAGTAAAAAGGAGCTGATAGATTGGCGTTGATTTGTAAAGCTTAAAGGTGAAAGGTGAAAGGTGAAAGGTGAAAGGTTTTTAAAAAGGAGCCGACTGGAAGAAGTTGGGC
>DAIQNU010000339.1:0-4014 GCA_036788235.1 Cyclobacteriaceae bacterium | reverse complement strand
CTACCTCCTCCACTTCTTCCATCATGGCCAATCGGCTACACAATTCCGTACCTAAATAGCCGGCTCCACCTGTTATCAAAATTCTCATACTTCTATATAAAAATGAATTCTATTTTTTGCCTATTAACTCTGTATGCAGCCCGCATTCTGTTTTATTCATGCCAAACCAGCGTGATTCCCGCTCTACCATATCAGGATCAAAACGGCGGGTACAGGGCTCGCAGCCTATGCTCATATAGCCCTTGGAATCAAGTGGGTGCTCGGGCAGCTTGTACTCCTTGCGGTAGGCGTAGATCATTTTGGGCGTCCAGTCGAGTATGGGATGAAATCGCGTAACCCCGTGTGGCGCCGGCATTTCCACGTCCATGGACTTGCGTGTTGCACTTTGGTCGCCACGTACACCGTTAATCCACACATCAAAGTCTATCATTACTTTTTCCATGGGCAGTGTTTTGTTAAGGTGGCAGCAGTAGTCGGGATCAGAAGTAAAAAGCAACTTTCCGTCCATACCTCTTTGCATTATCTTGGGTGTATCCGGATGCAAATCCACCATCTTGATGCCCAACAAACCGACTATTTGATCCCGGTAGCTGATGGTTTCAGGAAAGTGGTAGCCTGTATTTAAAAAATATACCGGAATGTCACGATCTATTCGACTCAACATGTGCAGCAAGGGTATGCTATGGGTTTGAAAGGATGAGCTGGTAAACAGCTTTTTTCCCGCACTTGTATAAGCCAGTATTTTGTCTTTTATCTGTTCAAATTCCATGCGCTAATCTCGATTTTTTGTCTTCAATTTTTGGTCGGTAAAGTTCATTGGCCTGTTTATTTTTACGGTATAAATGCATTTTTTCAGGAAAGGTCAATGCAGGCTGCGAGAATTTTTAATCAAGCTATTCACTGAACAAGCTTTTGCATGAACTTTTCAGTATTTATGATAAAGCGGGTATGCACACCCAAGCCAATGTCGCCTTGTTCATCCCATGCCTTTACTTCAAAAGTGATTTTTCTACCCTCAACTGCCACAACAGTTGCCTCACAACTCACCTGCATACCTATAGGGGTGGGCTTTATGTGCTTTATGTTCACTTCGGAGCCAACGGTATTTTCTCCTTCGCCCAGATAGTCTTGCACCAATTGATTGGCCGTGTTTTCCATAAGGGCAATCATGGCTGGAGTGGCATAGACTTCTATGAGTCCCGAACCTACACTGGCTGCTGTTTTGTCAAAAACGACTGTCTCAGAAAGTGTTCCTTTGATACCGGGTGTTAATTCTTTTGTCATTTCTTGCTGGATTGGACGGGCGCTAATTTCGTACATATAGACTATAAAACAAAAATAATGACCGGGGCTTATTCAGTTTATTCTACTAAACAGATAGATTTGACAAACTTTTTGAGCAAGCATTCAAAATGGCTTTGCATGATTGTAAAAAATTTACATTATGATCCCCACGGAAATACTCGAAAAATATAATTCGCAAATCATTGCCTTTAAAAAAGACGAGTACATTTTTTATGAAAATGAAAAAGCACATGCTTACTTTCAGGTACATACTGGATCTGTTAAAATGAGCAGTTTTAGTGCTGATGGTCAGGAATTTATACAGGGATTTTTCGGAATTGGCGAAAGCTTTGGGGATCCAGCACTATTTGGTGAGTTTCCTTACCCCAACAATGCTATAGCGGTGGAAAACGCTGAAGTGGCCAAATTGCCCAAAGATATTTTCTTTGATTTGCTTCGCGACAATTTTGATTTGCATAAAAAATTCAACCATGCCATGTCGCACAGGCTACGATACAAAGCCATGTTGCTGAAAGAAATATCAAGCTACTGGCCAGAACATATCATCATGACCTTGCTGCAATACTTGCGCGATCACAAGGAAGACAGAGCCATCAACGAAGAATTTATGGTTCCATATACCCGGCAACAAATTGCCGACATGACTGGCCTTCGGGTAGAGACTGTAATCAGGGCTGTGAAAAAACTGGCAAAACAAGGTAAGCTTGAGATAAAAGCCCATAAAATTCACCTTGCTTCTAAAAGATCATGAGCAATTCCAGAGCCATCAAATACCCAGCTCGATCTGAAAGCGGGCTTGCCAATTGCTCGAATTTTGATTTAAAAACATCTGCTCGAATTTCATAGGTTAAATCTGCCTGAATCTTTAGCCTGTGACCCTTTATATACCTAGTGGCACCTATGGTGTAGTGTGTGAATTTCTGCTCCAATTCCCAAATTTCTTCATTTGGCTGAACAAAGGAATAACGAGCAACAAGCTCAAGGTTATTTCTGAGTAGAAGACCCGATTGTACATTAAAACCCTGTCCATTATATACCCAGGCAAACTCAGTCGGATCCGATTCATTGATCGTAATGGGATCTGCAGCATAACGATTAATATATTCGGCTGATAGTGAATAGCCATTGTATTTCAATAGAGCATCGGCCATCCAGGTGGTTATGTCTTTTTGAGCGTACAATTCTCTACCCAGTTGACCACCGCTCCTCCTGGTATTATTATTAAAATTGCTAGTGATGCCTATGGAAAGTTTGGGTGTTGGCTCACGAATTAAATCGCCCTCAAAGTAATCGCCATTATTAATAAATAAGCCAAAAGGCAATAATTCTACCCTTCCGGTAAAGGCCAGTCCGCGATCATTTACTGGGATTTGATTGCGACCCTCCCCGGTGGTAATAGCGCCTCGAAGTACATAATAAAAATCACCCTTCAATCGCCGGGTATAAAATGCCTGTATACCAACATCGCGATCTATGTTGAAAACGGCATTTGCAACCGAGCGATCCACCAATTGCAAGTCGCCTGATGAATTGACACGTTGCCGGTTGCCGGGTAGCTTTGTTTGTCCAAAACCCAGTCTAAGGTAGCTATTGGCTTGGTACAAGATCATGGCATCACGAATTACATTGGGAATAATATCTCTAGAAGTAATGCCCATATCATTTATGGAAAACGACAATTGCAAGACATACATTATCCGGGGGCTATATACATAACCTTCGAAGCGTAATCGCAGTCTTCGAACCAATGCATCTATTTGCTCCGCCCTGCCATCTTCAAATTGAGAGAAAACGCGGTTTTGCATTCTAAACCGGATATTGAGCATATATAAACTATCGGGTGATATAATACCGAGACCCACCCCATAAGTAAAATACGGCAAGTCATAATACCCTGTACTATAAATATTTAAGCTATCGTCGGATATCTGCTGGGCTTTCAGGCCTACTAATGTTCCCAACAAAAATACCACACATAAATACTTTCTGAACATCCTGATTACACATTGAAAAAACATACAATTATACATCAATAGGAAATAAACTTTTAAATATTGATATTCTTTTACCTGATATGATGCGCTACTTATCCCGACCTTTTTATAGATTTATCCTCCAAATAGTCCTAGCTATTTAATTGGGGAGATCTGTTATTTTTGTCATTATTAATGGTTACGCTTTAAAATTAAATTTTACAATAAACCCAAAATAAATTGTTTAATTGGACTATTTGGAGGAATTTGGCTTATACTATTGTCAACTATGAAACCTAAAACTGTGGCTTTATGGATCTTAATTGTGCTTACACTCTTTGTAGGCATACTTATAACAAAATCTTTGTTGCTTACTTCCAGGCAACTTCTAGCAAAACAAGTGCAATTGCCCGGCATTGAAGAAAGCAGCTATCACCGACTGAGCCATGCAATTCAATTTCCTACTATCTCGCACATCCACAAATCAGATAATGATAAGTTGGTTTTTTCTGATTTTCATCAGTTTCTAGAAAGCAGTTTTCCATTGGTTTTTTCAAAGCTTACTGTAGAAAGATTCAATGACTTTGCATTATTGCTTTGCTGGGTTGGCGATAATCCTGCCCTTGATCCGGTAGTGTTGACGGCACATATGGATGTGGTGCCAGCAGATCCAACAGATTCTTGGAAATATCCGCCATTTTCAGGACATGCCGAACCAATGGACAGGAAAAGGGAA
>DAIQNU010000338.1:0-4014 GCA_036788235.1 Cyclobacteriaceae bacterium | reverse complement strand
GTGCAACATAAAAAATGCCATAAATCATATAATACTGATTATTAGCTTTTTATATCAATACATATAAATTATTTTCAGTTTTTTGTATTGATAACGAACACTATTAAAAACTAAATTGATCGAATCCGAACAGTAGATATTAAAAATAGTAAGTACAACGACGAATTTAATGGAGAACTGAATTTTGATTCACATGATATCCAAAAAAAAATCGATAGAAAAGGAAACTTAAACCGAATGGTGCGATTACTCAACTAAATGAAAATGAATATTTTATCCAATTGATAGTGCTTTTTTTTATGTATTTACTGAAAGACTCAATCATAGATTGTATTTTTGCACTTTAATATCTAAGAATTATGTTTGAAAATCTGAGTTTTAAGCTAGAGCAGGCATTTAAAACGCTTAAAGGTGAAGGTAGGATTTCTGAGATTAACGTTGCAAAAACTGTTAAAGAACTTCGCAAGGCCTTAATTGACGCTGATGTAAATTTCAAGGTGGCCAAAGATGTTACCGATACGATAAAGGAAAAAGCATTAGGTCGTGATGTATTGATTTCTGTTTCACCAGGTCAGCTACTAGTTAAAATAACTTCTGAAGAACTTGCCGAAATGATGGGTGGCTCCAAGAAGGATCTTAACACCCAAGGCGATCCCGCCATTATATTAATTGCAGGTTTACAAGGCTCTGGTAAGACCACATTTTCGGGTAAGCTTGCCAATTATCTTAAAAAGCAAGGTCGTCAGGTGATGCTGGCAGCTTGTGATATTTACAGACCTGCGGCCATTGAGCAATTAAAGGTGTTGGGTGAGCAGATTGGCGTAGATGTTTATGCAGAATCAGATAATAAAAATGCATTAAGCATCGCAAAAAACGCGATTGCTGAAGCAAAGAAAAAAGGCAAGAAAATACTCATCGTAGATACCGCCGGTCGATTGGCCATAGATGAGGAGATGATGAATGAAATTTCGTCACTCAAAGAAACGTTAAAGCCTGCTGAAACACTTTTTGTTGTGGACTCCATGACTGGTCAGGATGCTGTTAATACGGCTAGGGAGTTTAATTTAAGACTTAATTTTGATGGTGTAGTACTTACCAAGCTCGATGGTGACGCCCGTGGTGGTGCAGCACTTTCGATAAGAAGTGTTGTAGAAAAGCCCATCAAATTTATAAGTACTGGTGAAAAAATGGAAGCCATTGATGTGTTTCATCCAGATAGGATGGCACAGCGTATTCTTGGCATGGGCGATGTAATCTCTCTCGTAGAAAAGGCACAGCAAAATTTTGATGAGGATGAAGCTAGAAGACTGAACCAAAAAATCCGAAAAAATCAATTTAATTTTGAGGATTTCTTATCGCAGCTCGACCAAATCAAGAAGATGGGTAATATTAAAGACTTGGTGGGTATGCTTCCCGGCATGAATAAGGTAATGAAAAATGTGGATATTGATGATGAATCGTTTAAACCTATAGAGGCGATTATAAAATCAATGACCATTCAGGAGCGTCAAAATCCAGACTTGATTAATGGAACCAGAAAGAAAAGAATAGCTGATGGTAGCGGCACTTCGGTTCAAGAAGTCAACAACCTTATGAAGCAATTTGGCGATATGCGCAAAATGATGAAAACCATGAATAAAATGGGTGGCTCCAAACGCGCACTATCAGGGCTCAAACCTTTTGGAAGGTAGTAAGTAAGTAATTCAACGATAGCTTTTGGGCTCCTGAGCAAAAGCGTGATGCGTAATCCGTGATTGATGTAAAAGGTGAAAACATGCCAGCAGGTTAATATTTCAATGCTTTTTGAGTGGCGTAGATAGTAAGAAAGAAAAAGCTTGAAGCCTGTTGACCGACTTTTCCGATGGCGGAAGAAGGATTTTATTGGTCTAGCTAAAACTATCGAAAGAACAAAACACTCAGCGCATGTCAATAGATGCCGAGAAAGCTTGAATTCGAAAAAAATTAAATCAGAAAAAGGTAAGCTTTAGAAATTGATCATAGAAAAAGCCGGATTAACCGGCTTTTTTTATTTTGTATATTTATACTTTTTATCTATTTCGCATAAGATACTGACTTCACAGCATCGACTGTACGCTTAACATTAGGTAAGATAACATCAATCAATGTCGGAGCATACGGTAACGGTAAGTCCATACAATTTACCCTAATGACGGGAGCATCCAAATAATCAAAAGCATTTCTTTGAATATGGTAGGTAATTTCTGAGGATATTGCAGCAAGTGGCCAGGCCTCCTCTACCACCACCAACCGGTTGGTTTTCTTTACGGATTTTACTACCATATCGTAGTCTATCGGTCTTACCGTTCTAAGATCAATCACTTCGGCAGATATTCCGTCTTTTTCAAGTTCTTTAGCTGCTTCCATAGCCACTTTCATGATTTTACCGAATGATACAATGGTAACATCTGTGCCTTCTTTTTTTACTTCTCCTTTTCCTATAGGAATAAGGTATTCATCTTCAGGCACCATACCTTTATCTCCATACATTAGCTCCGATTCCATAAAAATAACCGGATCATCATCACGTATAGAAGATTTCAACAAACCTTTGGCATCATAAGGATTTGAAGGCACTACAACTTTAAGACCTGGAGTATTTGCAAACCAGTTTTCAAAATTTTGTGAATGCTGAGCACCCAATTGGCCGGCATTACCTGTTGGTCCGCGAAAAACTATTGGAACTTTGTATTGGCCACCAGACATCGAATAAAGCTTGGCAGCACCATTTATGATTTGATCAATCGCTACAAGCGAAAAATTGAAAGTCATGAATTCAATTATCGGACGAAGGCCATTCATGGCAGCCCCTACGCCCAAACCGGCAAAGCCGAGTTCTGAAATAGGTGTATCCAAAACGCGAGAAGGGCCAAATTCATCAAGCATACCTTGGCTGGCTTTATAAGCACCATTGTATTCTGCTACCTCTTCACCCATCAGAAATACGCTTTCATCGCGGCGCATCTCTTCTGACATTGCATCTCGTATTACCTCTCTAAATTGTTTTTCGACCATGATTCATCTATTTTAAGCAATGCAAAAATATAACATCCTTGCATTAACCAAAACCAATAGCTTAATGATTTCAAAAAAAAAGCCCTGCCTAGCAGACAGGGCCTTAAAAACTCTATATGTTTTTGTATTTTATCTCAAAGCAGTTCTAAATGCTTCATTACTAGCAAGTGCTCTAAACTCTAGATCATCTAGTGCTTTTTGCTTTAATGAAGAATCGATAGCAACTGATTTGCCAATGCTTTCTACAGCTTTCTGTGCATTGCCCATTCTGGCAGCAGCAATAGCAGCCAAGTAGTGTCCTTTAGCATTCTCGCTGTCTTTATCTGCAAGCTCATCAAGTGTGATAAGTGCATTCTCGTAATCTTTGCTAAGAACCTGAGCAAGTGCTTTGTTATAAAGATTTACAGCATTGTCAGTAGCATTTGAAAGAGACTTAACTGCATCAGAATACATTGCTTTTTCTATTTCAATGGCACCTTTCACACCATTAAAACCATAAACAACATTTGATGGCAAGTTCATACCCATTGCTTCATTGATTTCACTAAGACCTTTGTCTGTGTTACCTTGCAAGTATTCAGCTACACCGAGGTTAGCTTTTGCATATGCATTGGCTTTTTTGCGGTTTGATAGCTCAAATTGGGTAACTGCCTTTTCTCTATTTGTGTTGGCATCACCTTCACCTTGAGCAACCTCTTCCATATAAGCAGCACCTAAGTTGTTGTGAGCAGCCCAGTTATCATAAGTTTTGATAGTAGCTTCGTAGATGGCTACTTTTTCTTTAGCAGAAGGTGTAAGGTAAGCAGCATAAGCTAATTCACCATAAGAAAGTGTATCAGCAGGCAATTTGCCTTCAACGATTTGCTTAGCCAAAACTGATATTTCGGCGGCACTACGCTTTGGCATAACTGTAAGTATTTCAGTTCTGGCTGCACGCAATTCAGGATAAATATCGTTGAATAGCTTTTTGTAGAAAGGAAG
>DAIQNU010000337.1:0-4017 GCA_036788235.1 Cyclobacteriaceae bacterium | reverse complement strand
TTCGGGATTGGCGAGCACCATAATATCGCGATCAATGTACAACTCGTTAGATTCCGGATCATTGGTATACTGTATAAGGCCGTCGCTATTTTTATCTTCAAAACCTATGAGTCGGGTTTCTTCCCAGGTGCTAAACCAATCTGGCATATCGGCATAGGATTTTTCGCTTACAGTGTTGATCAAATTGACCCTGGCAAATACTGCAATAGCCGGGGCAGTTGTGTAAAGTATCGCAATAAAAACCAATGCCCACCCCGCGGAGATTCGGGCATCTTTGACCTTGGGTACTGTAAAAAATCGTACTATAACATGGGGCAGGCCTGCGGTACCTACCATCAGCGCCATTGTAATAAAGAAGACGTCAATTACGGGTCTTGTGCCTTCGGTGTAGGCTGCAAAGCCGAGGTCATTATGAAGCTTGTCGAGTGTATCAAGCAGGTAATTGCCATCAGCCAACTTCGCACCAAAGCCCAGCTGAGGTATAATATTGCCTGTCATCATCAAGGATATAAATATAGCCGGAACCATGTAGGCAAATATTAGCACACAATATTGTGCTACCTGGGTGTAGGTGATGCCTTTCATGCCTCCAAGTACGGCATAAATAAACACCACGGCCATTCCTATAAAAATACCTTCGTTAATCTCAACATGCAGAAAGTGAGAAAACACAATTCCTACACCACGCATTTGTCCTGCTACATAGGTAAATGATACAAACAGCGCACAAACAACCGCCACTGTACGAGCTGTGCTCGAATAATATCTATCGCCCACAAAATCAGGAACAGTAAACTTGCCAAATTTGCGTAGGTAAGGTGCCAGCAAAAGTGCCAATAATACATAACCGCCTGTCCAGCCCATTAAATACACAGAACCATCATAGCCCATAAATGAAATAAGCCCGGCCATGGAAATGAAAGAAGCCGCAGACATCCAATCAGCGGCCGTTGCCATGCCATTTGCCAGTGGAGAAACGCCACCGCCAGCCACATAAAATTCTTTGGTGGAGCCTGCCTTAGACCAAAAGGCAATGCCTATGTAAATCATAAATGTAATGCCTACTATTAGGTAGGTCCAACCTTGAACATCCATATACATGCTTTATTTTTCGTCGAGATCAAATTTCTTATCGAGGCGGTTCATGAGCCATACATATACAAAAATGAGGATCACAAACACATATATGGAGCCTTGCTGGGCAAACCAGAAGCCAAGTTTAAAACCACCCAGTTTGAATGCATTCAGTTTTTCGGCCAAAATTATTCCGAAACCATAAGAGACTAAAAACCAAATTGACAAAAGTATTAGCAGGTATTTGAGATTTATTTTCCAGTAAGCTTTTCGCGACTTTTCGTCCATGTTGATCGTGTAAAAAAATAATTAACCCATTGAAAGCTTGAATATAGGCATCATTTTCAAAAAGCAAAACGCAAGTGTCTCATTTTGAAGAATTGAAACCTGAAAAGACCCAACTTTCACCTCCAAGCAGGCAATCGAAATGACCTCTTTACACTGAGAAAAACACAGTTGACCTCCCTCCTTTCTCTGATATAAAAACCTGATCGAGCTCATCGCGTTTGAAATGAATATGTCTGGAATAATCATTATTAAAGAATAATCATGAGAAATTTTCTGTTGATACTATTGTTTATAATTGCTATTGCTATGCTTGTTCTGGGTGTAAGGGCTGAAATGATCCCTCCAATTCTCACAGGTCTAGGTTTTATAATTATTGCTATATTGTTTTATAAACATAATAGACCTTGAATTACGACCAATTCAAAAACATTATCCTGAACGTACTAGTCATATGCACACAATCTGTAAACAAGTTGATTTTAGAATCAATTACAGAAATTGACCAAAAACACCACAATCCGATAAGAATGAATGATTTAACATAAATAATTCAACTAAATGAAAAAATTTGATGCCATAATTATTGGCTCAGGACAGGCAGGTACACCATTGGCCTTTACACTGGCCTCCAAAGATCAAAAGGTTGCTTTTATTGAAAAAGAACATGTCGGAGGCACATGTCTGAATGTCGGCTGTACACCCACTAAGGCCTATGTAGCCAGTGCGCGCAGAATGTGGGAGGCTCAACATGGTGAAGATTTGGGTGTTAATATTCCATCAGGCGCTAAAGTCGATCTGAAAAACGTAAAAAGCCGAAAAGATACTTTGATAAAGTCTTCAGTTGAAGGTATAGAACAAGCTATTGAAAAAGAGTCAAACATTACTTTTTACAAAGGAATGGCTGCTTTTTGTGGACATAAAAAATTAATGATAAACAAAGAAGAAATCGGCTCGGATACGATTTACATAAATGTAGGTAGCCGTCCGAAAGTTCCGGAAGCATTTGAAAAAATCCCTTTCCTCAGTAGCCAAAGTATTTTAGAATTAGAAAAGCTGCCAGAACATCTCATCATAATAGGTGGTAGCTATATTGGATTGGAGTTTGGCCAAATGTTTAGAAGATTTGGAAGCAAGGTCACTATTATTGAAAAAGATAAAACGATCATAGGTGGCGAGGACGATGATATTAGCGAAACAATTCTCAAGTTTATGGAAGCTGAGGGCGTTGATTTCTTACTTAATTCTGAATGCATTAGTGCCAATGAAAAAGCTGATAAATCAATCGAGGTTACTTTAAAACAAGGTAAAAACAAAAGTCTTGTTTCGGGCAGCCATTTACTGCTGGCCGTAGGCAGACAAGCCAATACCGATACCCTGAATCTGTCCAACACCGGCTTAAGCACGAATAAAAATGGATACATAGAGGTAAATGAATATCTGGAAACTGAAATACCTGGAATATTTGCACTGGGCGAATGCAATGGGCGTGGTGCATTTACCCATACTGCATACAACGATTATGAAATTATTGCCAACAACATATCTGAAAATAAAAAACGCAAAGTGAGTGATAGAATCCTTACTTATGCACTTTTTGTAGATCCTCCGCTAGGTCGTGCAGGCATGAGTAAAAAAGAAGCCCTGAAAAAAGGGTATGATATTTTAGAAGCTTATCATCCGATGGATAAAATTAATCGTGCCAAAGAAAAAGGAGAGACAAATGGTTTTATGCGAGCCATTGTAGATTCCAAAACTCATAAAATTCTGGGTGCGGCTGTATTGGGTACCGGGGGAGATGAGGTAATTAGCAGCTTGCTGAATATCATGTATGCAAATGTTCCGTATCAGATTTTCAGAGATGCCGTACACCCTCATCCTACCATAACCGAACTAATACCAACCATGCTTGAATCTTTGAAAGAAGTAAATAAGCAATGACCAAAAAACCGGACTTGATTAAAGAATACTCGAATTATGGATTGGCTTCTGACATTTCAATTTTGGAGGCAAACCGGATCAACTGTTTGGTGTTTTTGTAGCCTGTTGTAGTTGCCACAACATTACCAGCAGAATCAAATATGATTAAGGTTGGATAGCTTCTTACCTTATACCGATTAGCCAAATCCTTACCCTCTCCCTTTTCGGCATCCATGGCCACATTGATAAATCGCTCATTAAAAAACTCTCCCGCTTGTGGATCGGCAAAAGTGGTCTTTTTTAGCTTTTTACAAGGCCCACACCAAGAAGCGTATATGTCAAGAAAAATAAATTTATTTTCGTTTCGGGCTTTTTCCAAGACCTCAATCCATGGTTTGTCTAAGAAATCAATGCCTTGTCCATCTTCTTTTAAGTAAGTAGATTGATCATATGAATTAGACAAATTTCCTGAAGATTGAGTATGATTGATCATAATATAAGCACACAGAATCAAAAAAGTACCTAACCAAAGTATGCGGATGTATTTCATATTGATAATAGTTTATATTGATATTTTGAAATCATATAAATAGACGTTGATACCATTAAAAACTGACACAATAATAAAAATAATCTATCAACTATATGACTTTAAATCTTTATGAAGCTTTCTGATGTTTATATACTTCCTAAAATCCGCAAGCTATTAGCTTGTTTAGTAAATGTAAAATAATTAGT
>DAIQNU010000336.1:0-4024 GCA_036788235.1 Cyclobacteriaceae bacterium | reverse complement strand
AACACTATAACAACAGTATAGAAAAAGCACAAAAAGGAACATCAGACATCACACATTATGTAGAATGGTTTTTGGGTTGCTTTGAAAGGGCCTTACTAGCTAGTGAGCAAAATTTGGAAATCATTTTGGATAAAGCACACTTTTGGGATAGACACAAGTCAACAAACATGAACGATAGACAACGATTTGTAATCAATTATCTGTACGACAATTACAGTAAAGAAGTGGGATTTTTACGAACATCCACTTACGCCAAACTTACCAAATGCTCGACAGACACAGCTTTGCGAGATTTACAAGATTTGGTCGCAAAAGAAATGTTGAGAGCAGAAGACAGCGGAAAGAAAACGAACTACAGCATAATAAGTCCAAGAAACATAAGAATACCGAAAGTAGCGGATGGAAAAGCACCAGCCATCGACACCTAGATATTAGCCTCCCTAAAACGGTGTTGGTCTTGATACCATTGAAAGCTATATTGAGGTAATGAACGCACGATATTTTGGCACATTGAAAAACAAATAACCAGGATGGATAAGTCGTGCTTCTATCAAAGAGTATCTAGTCCTAAAAAATGATACGGTTTCATTCTATTTCTTTAGTTTGACCTACATTTTGGCTTAATTGAAAACTCATCGAATAACATCCTTTGTTTAAAATATGAAAATAATTAACAGAATTGCAGGGCTTTGCATGATTGCATGCATGGCCACGTGCTACACCATCGAATCGGAAGCATGTACAAGAGTAGTGTATAAGGGTCCAAACAACACGGTTTTAACGGGCAGGACTATGGATTTTTCTATAGAGATACCTGCCAATCAATGGATATTTCCACGAGGTATGAAACGAAACGGAGAAGTGGGCAAAAACTCCATTGAATGGACATCAAAATACGGAAGTTTGGGGGTGAGCACCTAGGATATCGCCATTGCAGATGGGATGAACGAAAAGGGCCTTGTCGCCAATTTGCTTTGGTTGGTGGAATCTGACTATCCTGCATTCAATAAAGAAGGGGATAGAAACGGAATGGCCATTTCCCTTTGGGCGCAATATGTTTTGGACAATTTTGCAAGTGTTTCAGAAGCCGTTAACGAGTTAAGTAAGGAATCATTTGCTATAGTGTCGGATTTTATCCCCGGCACAGACAAATTCACTACGGTGCATTTATCCATCTCGGATTCCACAGGCGACAATGCTATTCTTGAGTATATCAAAGGAAAATTAGTCATACACCATCACCCATCCTACACTGTGATGACAAATGATCCACCATTCGACCAACAGTTGGCCATTGCAAAATATTGGGAAAATATTCCTGGCAAAACATTTCTTCCCGGCTCAGTCACTGCCGCTGACCGTTTTGTAAGAGCTTTTTTTTTTATAAATGCCATACCTCAAACCGATAATACCAGAGTAGCAGTTGCGGGAGTTTTTAGCGTAATCAGAAACGTTTCTGTTCCCTATGGTTTTGAAATTGAAGGTTTCCCAAATTTGTCCACAACACGTTGGAGATCTGTAGCTGATCAAAAAAACTTGGTATATTATTTTGAAACAGCGCTCACGCCAAACATATTCTGGGTTGACCTAAAAAAAATTGATTTTAGTGAGAAAGCTGGTGTAAGAAAATTAGATTTGTCTGCCAATGCTACTTTTTCAGGTGAAGTTTCAAACGAATTTAAAAAATCTAAACCACTCGTATTTTTAGGACTATGAATCACAGTGTAATTAAAAAGTTTGAAGTGGTTGTTTTCTATATTCTTTCTGCAATAATCGTATTGTACATCACAGTTGAGATTATAGAACTGATTTATCAATTTGGCAAGGCACTTATAACTGTGGATGATACCTCAACAAGGCTTTTGATTACAAAGGAGCAGACAGCTCAAGTCTTACCTGTTTTCTTCAATATTCTCATTGCCATAGAGTTGATCGATACATTTAATGTTTACATAAAGGAACATAGTATCAAAGTTCAGAGCATATTATTAATAGGATTAATCGCTATTGGCCGAAAGCTACTTGTACTCGATCTAGGACATGCGGATGGGTTGACTAATATTGGTTTAGCTTCCATCATTATTGCTTTATCCTTGGGTTATTATTTGGTAAAGAAGAAATAGGATTTCATTGTAATATATTCTGGATTAGAGTAAAAGTATATTGATAAATAGCGAACCAAAAGCAAGCAAAAGATTGACCTCCATAGAAATAGAATAGACATGAAACTGACTAGAATAGTATTTGTACTTCTGCTTGTTTGCTGTAATCAGGCTGGTGCTACTTCTGTAATAAAGAAAAAAATCTCATCTTTAACAGGCGACAAGGAGCAAATTCAAAATCTTATTCGACAAGTTTACAATTGGCATGAGGCAAGAAAGCCATCAAACAATGATATGGTTATTGACAAGAATGGCAGTATTTACATTGGATTCAATCTGGACCAGCTAAAATTAGATATTGATGAACTTAAATCGACTAACTTTTTTTCTGTAGAATTTATTGACAACTATAATAAAATTTATCGAACGCTTGATAGTAAACTAAGAAGTAAAGAATTGGAATGGTCCGTAGGTGACCTACCTCCTTTCGGTGATGATGGCAATCCTTGGTGTAATTGTCAAGATATACCATACGATACCCCCAATCCTTGGGACCTTATAGAAATAGAAATTATTGCTCTGGATAACAAGAAAGGGGAATTGATCTGGAAATGGGGAAAACTTGAATTAAATAATTCTGATGGTTGGAAAGAATTTCATTATAAATTTAGAGTTGTGAAAGAAGATGGTAAATGGAGAATTTCTTATTTAGAAGGATTTGATTTTGATACAATTACTAGAAAGAACTATTGATAAAGTTATGACAATGGAGCTTAGATTAGTAATCAAATTTATTAATGAATTAACTATGAAATTTAAATCATAATGATAAAACAAACAATTTTAGGTGCTGGTGGTCCTATTGGGATTGAACTAGCAAAATCCTTGACTGAGTATACTACAGACATCCAGTTGGTAAGTAGAAATCCCAAAAAAGTCAATCCAACGGACACGCTATTCTCTGTAGATCTTACCAAGAGGGAGGAAGTCTTTAAAGCGGTTGCAGGCTCAGCCATTACGTATGTTGTTATTGGTTTTCCCTATAAGACAAGTACATGGAAGGAATCTTGGACACCTTTTATTCAAAATGTTGTGGATGCTTGTCTTGAGCATCATTCTAAACTTGTATTTTTTGATAATGTGTATGCCATAGGTGGTGACAATGTGAAGCACATTACAGAAAATTCTCCCATCAGTCCGACAAGCAAAAAGGGTGAAATCAGAGCTGAAGTAGATAGGATTATTTTAAAAAGCATGGAGAAGAATAATTTGCAAGCCATTATTGCGCGTTCACCGGATTTCTTTGGTGGCACGGCACGGCAAGCAAGCATTATCATGAACCTTGCCTATGACAATCTCATTAAAGGTAAAAAAGCACAGTGGTTTTGTAATGCAAAAGTTGTTCATAGTATGGGTTATGTACCAGACCTTGCCAAAGGGACAGCTATGCTTGGAAATGCCCCAGAAGCTTACAATCAAATTTGGAACTTACCAACCGATCCCCAGCGAATAACTGGAGAGGAATGGACCAGGCTTTTTGCCAAGGAATTGGGTAAAGAAAATAAGGTTACTGTTTTGCCTAATTGGCTGGTGAAAGGAATCGGGTTATTTGTACCAATTATGAAAGAATTGGCCGAAATGAATTATCAGTATGATAGAGATTATTATTTTGATAGTTCGAAGTTTAACAATCACTTCCAGTTCACTCCTACAAAACCTGCCGATGCTGTAAAACAAGCAATAGCTCAAATGAATGAAGTCAATGGAAAATCATCGACAAATTAACTTCGGCTACTAAATTCTTGTTATACTATTTACTTCTTTTATTAAAATTGCAAAATTACAGTGAAGATTATACTATGAGAGATCACTTTCTGCAAGTATTTAAGAGTAAAACAAAAGAAGAACTCAAGCGAATAGTT
>DAIQNU010000335.1:0-4030 GCA_036788235.1 Cyclobacteriaceae bacterium | reverse complement strand
TGTTGGGCAACTCAAAATTGAATACGTGCGTCAGTTCGTCAATGTCGATTCCACGGGCGGCTATGTCCGTAGCTACCAATATACGGGTTTGCTTATTTTTAAAACTATTCAAAGCATTTTGACGAGCGTTTTGAGACTTGTTGCCATGTATGGCCAATGCGCTTATACCCACTCTATTGAGGTCTTTGACTACTCTATCCGCACCGTGCTTGGTACGTGTAAATACCAAGGCTCTTTCAATGCTTTTGTCTTTGAGCAGCTCTACCAAAAGATGACGTTTGTTTCCTTTATCAACAAAATACACTGCCTGATTTATGGTATTGGCCGTACTTGAAACGGGAGCAACCTCAACTTTTACAGGATTGGTAAGAATAGAATCTGCCAGTTCTTTTATTATCGGAGGCATAGTGGCCGAGAAAAACAAAGACTGCTTTTTTGTTGGAAGCTTGGCAATAATTTTCTTAACATCGTTTACAAAACCCATATCCAACATTCTATCGGCTTCGTCGAGCACAAAAAACTGTATGCTGTTGAGGCTTACATGTCGCTGATTCATTAAGTCTAACAATCGACCCGGTGTGGCTATAAGTACATCTACACCTTTGCGCAGTGCCTCTACTTGGCCAAATTGATTTACACCACCAAATATTACCCTGTATTTTAAATCAGTATGCTTACCGTAGTTGGCAAAGCTCTCGCCAATTTGTATGGCCAATTCTCGGGTTGGTGTCAATATAAGGCTTCGGATGGCGCGCTTGCCAGGAGCAAGGTATCGCTCCTCGCTTAGCAATTGAATAATAGGAATAGCAAAGGCAGCAGTTTTTCCGGTTCCAGTTTGTGCACATCCCAATATGTCTTTTCTGTTTAATACCAATGGAATGGCTTGTGCTTGTATAGGTGTGGGAGTTGTGTATCCTTCGTTTTTTACAGCCCTAAGGATAGGCTCAATTAAATTCAAATTTTCAAATGACATTATATAATGATATTAGTATGACGACCGGAAAAAACTAAAAGAGGTTCATAATCACCGGTCAAATGAAAAGGAATTCTTTTTGTAGTTAACTACAGTTTTTTGGGGAAAATAATTCGAGAGTATGTACTGAAGAAGTATATCGATAAATTGAGGACACCTTAATGTTTGCCTTGCAATTCCGCCCCTTGTTTTCAGCCTTTACTGTGGCTGGATTTTATAATTCCGAGAAATGCAGAGGCAATAAGCTTTTGCAGATCAATGATTCCAAAAGTTAAATTTTATGATTGTAAAATATGTATAGACAAAAATGGCCTTTACGCAACAAAGGTAAGTGAAAAAAACTTATAAATAAGCTTTGTGCTTTAATGTACTTGGTTTAGAGCCTATTTGCGGAGCACCAAATGGCAAGGTAAAACCTTTTTTTGGCACTGCCAGATCATATAATGGCCTCTTAATGCCTAAAAAGGATATTTATGCCGATCGCGAAAAATTGGCAAGGGCATGGAATTTGAACAGTTTGAAAGTGAAAAACATTAATAAACATTGCCAGCCCTGAATGCATCTGACAAAGCTGCGGGGATTTTAGCTTGTTCAATAATCACTTTTGCACGGGCTTCCTGAACTCGTGCAGACATTTCCTGTTCAGAGGCTACAGCCATGGCTCTTCTTTCTTCTGCTTTGGCTTTTGCAATACTTAGGTCTGCAAATGCCTGATCTATCTGCAGCTCGGCACCTATATTTTTGCCTATATCAATATCGGCTATATCTATTGATAAAATTTCGAATGCCGTTCCAGAATCTAGCCCATGCGACAAAACCTGCTTCGAGATGCTCTCAGGATTTTCTAGCACTTCCATATAGTTTTTTGCTGTACCTATTCTTGATATTATCCCTTGACCAACCCTAGCCTTTATAGTTTCTTCACCAGCACCACCTACCAATCTTTGTAAATTGGTGCGGACGGTTACTCTTGCTTCAGCTACCAGCTGAATGCCATCGACTGATACAGCGGTGATAGCTGGCACCAATATCATGTATGGCGTAACAGAGACTTGTACTGCCTGTAGCACATCTCTGCCAGCCAAATCTATAGCAGTGGCTTGCTTGAATTTCAGGTTGAGGTTTGCCTTGTCGGCAACAATTAATGCTTTAATTACTGCAGTCAAATTGCCATGAGCCAAATAATGTGTTTCCATCATTTGCGTGGTAACATCCTGAATGCCTGCTTTATTGGCAATGATCATAGAATTTACAATAAGGGCAGGAGGTACCTTACGAAAGCGCATAAGTACCAACTCTAACAGATTAATACTTACACCAGAAAAAATGGCGGTAATCCAAAGATTTATAGGAAAAATGAATAAGAATAACCATAGTCCGAAAACAATGGCCGCAATTAGAATTATAGTAGATACAGCCATTTTTGAATATGGTTGAGTTTTAGGTAATTTTCACACGAATGTACTGCAAAATTCCCGATATTCTTAAATATTTATAAGCTAAAAATGATATTCATTCGTCTGCCACAAGTGTATCAGCACAATAGAAGGTGCTTTTAAAAAATGTATAAAATTGAAAATCAGGGAATCTAAGATTGCAGTGCATCTTTTGTTGTTGTTTCAATAGCTTGTAGCTTTTTTTTGCGCTTTTGCTCTTTTTGTATCCCTTTTTTAAGAAAGAAATAACCCAACAAGCCTGCAATGAAAGAGGCTACTAGAATGCCAATTTTGGCTTGCTGTACCAGAACATTGCTGGTAAATGCCAGTTCTGTGATAAACAGTGACATGGTAAAACCAACGCCAGCCAGCAATCCAATACCACTGATATGATTCCAATTCACATTTTTGGGAAGTGAGGCCAAATTTAGTGCTACCATTAAACGTGTGCTGCCGACAATGCCTATAAATTTGCCAACGACCAATCCAAAAATAATCCCTTGTGTAACCGGACTTGACAGATGCTGCAGAAAGTTGCCCCCAAAACTGACACCGGCATTGGCCAATGCAAAAACCGGGAGCACTACGAAAGCTACAAAAGGATGAAGTGAGTGTTCTAGTCTTTGTAGTGGTGTCAAGGCATCTTTGGTTAAATGCCTGAATTTTTCGAGCACATGTAGTTGAGATACAGTTACCAACTGGGTGTTGTCAGTGCGGCACTTTTCGAACTCAGCAGAGAGAAAGCGAACTTTTTTGGCAAACATACGGTCATCGATTTTTACATAGGCAGGTATGGTAAATGCTGCCAGTACTGCCGCAATGGTAGCATGGACACCCGAAAGCAAAAATGCCAGCCAAAGGCCACCAACACCTATTACACCATAAAAATTGGTACTGCGAACCCCCATGTAGTTGGCAGTAACAAGCACAGTAAGGAATATGGCGCCTATGCCCAAACTAAAAAATGAGATTTCTGAAGTGTAGAAAAAAGCAATGACCAATACAGCGCCAAGGTCATCAGCAATGGCCAGTGCTGTTAAAAATACCCTGAGTGATATGGGTACCTTGTTACCCAGCATATACAATATACCCAAGGCGAAAGCAATGTCAGTGGCCATGGGAATACCCCAACCGGCAGCAGCTTCATATTCCTTATTAAAAACCAAATAAAATAAAGCCGGAACGATCATGCCACCAGCGCCAGCTACAATAGGCAGCAGAGCGTCTTTGGGTTTTGACAACTCGCCAGCAAGGATTTCACGTTTAAGCTCAAGTCCAATTACAAAGAAAAAAACGGCCATAAGTCCATCATTGATCCAATGATGCAGTGTTTTACTGATCATAAAGTTTTCGTAGCCTATTGTGAGTTTGTATTCCCAGATTTGCAAATACTGTTCGGAGATAGGGGAGTTTGACAAAATTAATGCCACCACTGCAGCTGTAAAGAGCACGATGCCACTGGTGGTTTGCCCGGAAATGAATTTTTTAATGGGCGATAATATCCATACGTCAACCGGTGTTTTTCTCATAAATAAAAAAAATGGTTCACTGCAATTTATAAATACAATTGATTTTTATGAAAATAAGTGAAAAAACTAAGGGAATACTAATTTCAATTATT
>DAIQNU010000334.1:0-4055 GCA_036788235.1 Cyclobacteriaceae bacterium | reverse complement strand
GAATAGATTTAAAATATCATCAAAGGCTACTTGCTGAGCAGGAGTAAGATTAATATCGGGTGATTCGAAATTTTCACTAAAGTCAAGTCGGGGCACTACTTTGTCAAAGCTTTCAAAAACCCCCTTATTTGTTAGTGTTCTCAATGATGAAGGAGAAATACCCGCTTTCATTAGCAATCTTTTGTCTATACCCTCCTGGTTCTTTTCTGGTTTAGAAAGCACTGGTACTTCTCGCAAATATGCCATTAAGACATCAAGCTGAGTTTGCTTTGAGTCAAGCTCTTCCATGAGTGATTGTAATGCTGCACGGTCAGTAATGAAGCTTTCGTTGAGCCTGATTCTCTTTTCTTTTTTAGCGGTAAACTTTTCTTTTACCTGCTCAAAAATCAGCAACACTTCTTTTTTTATCAGTTTATGGACTGATTTGAGCCAATTTTTATCGGTGAGTATTTTTGCCGCTTCAGTCAATATTATTGCTGATGATTTCTGCAAAGTCGAGATCAAACGGCTTTCTTCATCGGTAAAATCTTCTCCTGAAAAATTAACATCAAAATAAGGATGCAATTGCAAAAACGACTCACTACTGAGCTTCAACCCAGAAGGCAGTGCGACATTAAGCACATCACCTGGATTTGCCATGTAATAATCAGATATCCAATCAAATACTTTGAGCTGCTTTTCATTGACATGTGGTATATCATCCAAACATTCCGCGATCAATCGTGGCTGATAGGCAGTTGGAGTGTCGTTATGAAAAGAAGAAACAACACCTGTCAAGACCTTTTTGTTACCAAAAGGTACTACTACCCTACTTCCAATTTTGATTTGATCCTTAAGATGCGATGGTATACTATAGGTAAACAACTTTGGCACAGGTATAGGTACAATTACCTCTGCAAATTTGCTGATACCATAGCTTTCTTGATTCAAAGTATTAATTGAAGATTTTAATTTGGCAATATTAGTTGATCGATGGCTGACTGCACATTATCGACTGGCAATTTACAGCTTTTATCATAGCAAACATATATTTTGGTGCTGCCATCTGCGGGTTGCCGGTTTTGTAATAATGGTAGTTGGGAATCCGATAAGGCACCTGCAACCACCTTGTTGGGTAGCCAGTGCTTCTCCAACTCCTTTCTTATCTCTTCTGCTCTGGGACCCACCATAGCTATTTCAGCTGTTGGATAGCAAGTGTAGAGATAAAGGTTGCTCCAGTTGCCCAGATACTGCAAGTCTGTGCTCAACATACCTGAAATATTGCCTAGCATTTCTTCTGCCAAGTGTATATATTGGTCGTTGGCCAGCAGCTTGCCCAATTGATATAAATTAATGGCCATTGCCGAATTCGATGCCGGAATTACATTATCAAAAATCTCCTTTTTTCTAGCTATTAACTTTTCGGCATTGGCATCGGTAAAGAAAAAATATCCATCGGAGCTGTCATGAAAATGTGCTATAACATACTTACATAGCTTATCGGCATATTGAAGATATTGCTCATCAAAAGTCACCTGGCACAATGCTATAAATCCCTGAATAACAAAAGCATAGTCTTCCAGGCAACCTTTTATTGAAATTTTCTCATTTTTATAATTTCTATAGAGGACATCATCATGAATGAGCTTGGTCAGTATAAAAGCAGCATTTTTTCGGGCAAGTTCTAAAAAGCGCTGATCACCAAAAGCTGCATAGGCGTCTGCCAGCCCTTTTAATGCCATACCGTTCCAACCTGCTAATATTTTATCATCCAGGCTAGGTCGAACCCTTTTTGAGCGCACTTTTAACAGGAGCTGCTTAAATTTTTGAAGCTTATCCTTAAATACATCTAATGATAAACCCAAAGTAGATGCATACTCTTCATCTGTATTCTGGATGTTTGAATGCAAAATATTCCAGCCCTTTTCCCAGTTGCCTTGTGGTGTTACATGGTAATATTGTGTCAGCCATTGTGCATCATCGCCTGCCAGCAAACAAAATTCATCATATGTCCACACGTAAAATTTACCTTCTTCGCCTTCACTATCTGCGTCCAGCGCTGCATAAAAGCCTCCGGATGCATCAAAAAGCTCACGCTCCATAAAATCAATAGTTTCATAAATTACTTCACGGTATCTGGCCTTGCCATAAACACGCCAGGCATCGCTATACAAGCTTAGTAATTGTCCGTTGTCATAAAGCATTTTTTCGAAATGAGGCGCAAACCATTGGGCATCTACGGAATACCTGCTGAAGCCCCCTCCTACCTGGTCGTAAATTCCACCAGATGCCATTCCGTCGAGGGTAAGCTCAAGTTGGTCAGCCAGCACCGGATCTTTAAGGGCAGCATTTGAACGCAGCAGAGCATGCCAGATAGAGGGCATGGGAAATTTGGGAGCCTTTTTTATCCCACCCATTTCATTGTCAAATTTTGTTTGTAGTCTGGCAATCATTTTTTTCAGATTGCCGAGTTCGGGTTGGTGCCTACCCGCGCTCATATTGTAGCGTTGCAGTTCTGATATGGCCACAGTTTTTGCAAAAGAATTTGCCGATTCTTGTAGCTTATCTTTATGATTTCTATATGCATCTGCTACATTGATTAGCATTTGAGCCCAATTGCGCGAAGGGAAATAGGTGCCGCCATAAAAGGGCTTTTGGTCAGGTGTAGTAAAAACATTCAATGGCCAGCCTCCATTGATCCCCATGGCCTGTATGGCGTCCATATAAATCTGATCGATATCGGGTCTTTCTTCGCGATCTACCTTTATGCAAACATAATGCGCATTCATAATGTCGGCAATTTGGTCGTCTTCAAACGATTCGCGCTCCATGACATGGCACCAATGGCATGCCGAATAGCCAATACTGACGATAATGGGTTTATTTTCTTTCTGTGCTTTTTCCAATGCCTCGGCTCCCCATGGGTACCATTGTACCGGATTGTATGCATGCTGCAAAAGGTAAGGGCTTGTGGCCTCAATAAGCTTATTTGGTGTTTGATTTGATGACATTCAATCGGTGGTTTAATTCATGAAGTTCTTGAGAAACGTCTATTCTACTACTAAAACCTTGAACTTTCTGTAAAGTTTTTTCTAAAAAAGCTACGTGCGATTCACTTTGCGGATGAAAAGGTCGATGATGCATGGCTTTGCGCACCTCAGTCCATTCGGTTATAAATTGAAGGCTTGAAGGTTCTATGATGGCATCGATGAATTTTTGCCAGATATATTCTATAGCCTGCGTAGAAGGATGCAGCATATCGTCAGCATAAAAACGGTAATCGCGCAGATCATCCAGCATGATTTCATAGGCCGGAAAGTAATAGGTATTATCTAAAGAATTTATGATTTTATCAATGGCCAAGCGGCAAACTGATTTACTCAGGGTATTTGATTCAAAAGAATCTCGCATATGCCTAACCGGACTTAATGTAAAAATGAAGCTGAGATCGGGGTTTGACTGTTTCAAGAGGGCATAAAGTGTGGCAAAATTTGAGGTAATTTCTTCAATATCGAGCAAGTACTTATCAAAAGCTGTTGCGGGAACTTTGTGGCAGTTGGCCGCAATGAGACCTGATTCTTTATGGCGATAAACATAGGCCGTACCGAGGGTTATGATCAAAAATTTTGCTTTGTCGACCGTTGCTTTAGTTTTTTCTATGGCCTTATACGCAAGTTCTTGCATTTGCTCATCGCTTGTCGATGCCAGGTCTGAATGCAAATAAAAATGCCGGTAAAGACCTTGATTATATAAATATCCACGTTCTGGCAATCCTGAGTTTTCTATGGAAATCTGTAGTAGCTGAAAAATGGAGAGTGGATTAAATAAAACACCAAAAGGACTAACCAAAGTTTTAAATTTGTTATCGATCAATTTTTGACCGATATGATCTGCAAAGCAGGACCCGAGGCACAAAACAGTGTCTTGTAAGCCTATGCTAAAGTTGGGTTTTTTGATTTGCCAAGATGTTCTAAACTCCATATTACAAAAGTACTGCTCTGTCGGTAAGGATGAAAGAAATAGAAAAAGGGATTTGGTAAGGCAAAAAAAAACCTGGCAAAACATTTACCAGCTTT
>DAIQNU010000333.1:0-4066 GCA_036788235.1 Cyclobacteriaceae bacterium | reverse complement strand
TCAATGTTTATGTTTTTGGCACAGATAGCCTCGAAGGATCCAACCAAATGGTATTGCTCATAAGTGCAGCCGTAGCGGCATTGGTCGCCATGCGATTTAAGGTGAGTTGGGCGCAATTGGAAGCTGGCATACTTTCGAGCATCAATTCTGCTATGGGAAGCATGCTTATACTGCTGTTAATAGGTGCATTGGCAGGCACCTGGCTTATCAGTGGCATTGTGCCCGCCATGATTTACTATGGTTTACAAATCCTGAATCCCACCATCTTGCTATTTGCCGCCTGCGTTATTTGTGCTTTGGTATCGCTCGCTACAGGAAGTTCGTGGACTACCATTGCAACGGTTGGTTTGGCTTTAATCGGTATCGGTGTGGCGTTGGGTATTCCAGAGGGCATTATTGGTGGTGCCATTATTTCAGGGGCATATTTTGGTGATAAAATGTCGCCCCTTTCAGATACCACCAACCTGGCTCCGGCCATGGCAGGTACCGACCTGTTTACGCATATCCGATACATGATGCTCACCACATTTCCGAGTATTGGTATCACATTGGTAATATTTCTCATTATGGGCTTCCGGTTCAATGCATCGGGGCAAATCAATGATATTCAACCTATTCTAACAGCTATCGAAAGCCAATTTAATATTAATGGCTGGCTTTTTTTAGTGCCTGTGGGTGTATTGGTGATGATACTTATGAAGGTACCAGCCATTCCGGCATTGTTTTCCGGTGCTATTTTAGGTGGGATATTCGGTATAGTATTTCAACCACACATTATTCAGTCCATATCGGGTATCGACGACAATGTATTTATGTCCAACTTTGTAGCCGTTATGAAATCGATGTATACCTCCATAGATATACAAACCAATAATGAAATCGTAGATGAATTGCTACAAACTCGCGGGATGGCGGGCATGCTCAATACCATATGGTTGATCATTTGTGCCATGGTATATGGTGGAATAATGGATGCCAGTGGTATGCTGCGACGGATTACCCAAGCCATTATAAGTGTGGCCAATTCAACCGGATCGTTGATTGCATCTACGGCAGGAAGCTGTTTATTTTTTAATATTACAGCCTCTGATCAATATCTGGCCATAGTTGTACCCGGAAAAATGTTTGCAAAAACCTATGAGGAACGCAATCTAAAGCCTGAAAATCTGAGTAGGACATTGGAAGATGCCGGCACAGTCACTTCAGTTTTGGTGCCATGGAATACTTGTGGTGCCACGCAATCAAGCATACTGGGTGTGGCAACACTTGCTTACCTACCTTACAGTTTTTTTTGCCTGATTAGTCCATTTATGACTATATTGTACGGCTATGCAAATATCAAAATAGCGAGGATAAGAGAAGATAAAGATTCAAAAAAAGAGTAACTAATGTATGTTAAGAGTATTACCAAGGATGAAGTAAGCGAAATGCCCCTTATTCAATTCGAGGGGAAAATTATTATTGCTACTACACCTGATACCATCACCAGAGCGCTTGAAGAAATTAAAGACTTTGATATAGTAGGTTTTGACACAGAATCGAAGCCTGCCTTTAAAAAAGGGCAGTTCAATCACGTTGCCATGGTACAAATATCCACACACGATACAGCTTATTTGTTAAGAATAAGTAAATGGGGCATTATACCTGCCTTAGAAGAATTTCTTACCAATACCACCCAGTTGAAAATTGGCCTCGCACTCGACGATGACATAAAGGCATTGCAAAAAAGACAATGGTTTGAACCGGGTTCATTTATCGATTTGAACAAATATGTAGTTAAACTGGGTGTAAAAAATGCCGGTGTACGCAATTTAAGTGGCATTTTTATGGGTAGAAAAGTTTCTAAAAGTCAACAGACTTCTAATTGGGAGAGTGAACATTTGAGCCCACAACAACAAACCTATGCCGCTACCGATGCATGGATATGCCTCAAGATTTGGGATGTAATCTCAGCCATTGAATCGAGGCAAAGCGGGAATGAATAGTTTTTATTTTATTCAAGTATTGCACCTTGACTTAAATATGATTTGGAGAGTCTTCTTTGTTGACAGGGTTGAACCTGTGGCAACAAAATAATTGACCCCGTTGGGTTCTATTTCCTCCATATAATACCCTTTTCTCCGATGTTGATCAAATACGCGACATGCTAAATATCGATGGCTTTTAAGCCTATAAAATCAAAATCCTGAAGGGATGGTATTTCGGTGAGTGGAAAAATTCCTTTTTAACGACAGGATTATCGAATAATAAACATCAATAATCCCGAATTCAATTGAATTACCAAGTATCAAAATCCTGAAAGGATGATAGGATTATAGAAAATACATGTAATTACGTGGATAAAAACCCTGAAAGGGTGGCATAAACGCTGATTATTACACCTCTTCGAGGTTGCAAAAAACTGCATAATTTGTGTGCTATAATCATTTCACCTCTTCGAGGTTGATAAACATAAATTTGTCAATAATCATTTCACCCCTTCCTATGCCGGCCAGGCAGGCCATCGGGGTTAATAAAAATCATACATTTAATAGCCGAAAAAAACTGAATTGATGTTATATTTCAACTTTTAGAATGTAAAATTTGAACTAATTATGGCTGGAACATTTTCACAAATCTATATTCAATATGTATTTGCCGTCAAAGGCAGAGACACACTATTGCAAAAAACTTGGCGAGATGATGTGTTTAAATATATGGCAGGAATAATCAAAGGTAAAAATCAAAAAGCGATTATTGTCAATGGTGTTTCAGACCATGTTCATGTATTTGTTGGATTAAAACCTGCTATGAATATTTCCGAATTGGTTCGAGACATTAAGAACAATTCTTCCAACTTCATCAATGAGCAAAAATTCCTAAAAAGTAAATTTTCATGGCAAGAAGGGTATGGAGCATTTTCGTATGCGCATTCACAGATTGAAAACGTATATCAATACATTGCCAATCAAGAAGAACATCATCGCAAAAAAACCTTCAAGGAAGAGTACATCGAATTTCTACAAAAATTTGAAATTGATTATAATGAAAAATACTTGTTTGATTGGCTTGATTAAAGCAAGTCCCAAGGCCTCGGCAGGATGCAATGTTTTGAAAATATTGAAAAACATTGCAAAATCCCGAAGGCCTGCCTGTCGGCAGACAGGGATGGCAAGATTATAGAAAAAAGATATAAATACCTGGATAAAAACCCTGAAAGGGTGATATTCATACCGAGCTGATTATGTCACCTCTTCGAGGTTGGAATTCTATTCGCATTATTTGAGCTATAATCTTTTCACCCCTGTCTGACGGCAGGCAGGCCTTTGGGGTTGATAATGATGTAACACATAAGCAACTATCTGTATTCATGCAATTTTGGCCAAATTTATGATATTATAAATATCTTACTCAAGTTTTGCACCTTGAATTATAGATCTTCTTTTTTGACGTGGTTGCACCCATTGATTTAAATATATGACCCAACTGGAGCCTAATACCTCAAATTAAACCGAATTTAGAAATCTAAAAATTAGCTCCTTATTCATTGAATTTACATGCGAAATTTGAGCATTTTAATTTTGGATCTCTTGAGCAGTAGTTTTTGCCATCAAATAACGTGGATATGTAATAAATAATCGAACAATACGCTAAGCGCTAATAGCTAATTGTTTAATTTTGCCGACAGTTTTCACAGGTGTTCCATATTATAAACTTCAAAACCTTTGGCAAAGGTATTAGTAACGGGAGCTGCGGGCTTTATTGGCTTCCATCTTTCAAAAAAGCTTTTAGCAAGTGGCCATACAGTATATGGTCTGGACAATCTCAACAATTATTATGAGGTTGGTTTAAAAGAAGCAAGGCTAAAACAATTAATTGATCTTCCCGGGTTCACTTTTCATCAAGTTTCACTTGAAGACCGTGAAGGCATAGCATTGGCTTTCGAAAAGGGGCAATTTGATTATGTGGTACATTTGGCGGCTCAAGCTGGTGTTCGGTATTCGTTGAAAAACCCACACGCCTACACTGAAAGTAACATTACCGGATTTTTGCATATACTGGAGGGTTGCCGACATCATAAAGTAAA
>DAIQNU010000332.1:0-4077 GCA_036788235.1 Cyclobacteriaceae bacterium | reverse complement strand
GATGGGAAAATATTTGTGCGTGACAATCGTTCAAAATCAATGACTTTTAAAGAAGCGCTGAAAGGCATGCGGACTGCTCAACTTACCGCAGAAGCCAGCCGATCTGATGATTATGGTGGACGTGCGAGCGAAGACTTGGGCTCGGTGCAATTTGCAGAAGTAACCGTTGACACTGAAACTGGTTTTGTAAAAGTGGAGCGCATTGTGGCCGTACATAGTTGCGGCAGGCCTCTGAATATCACACAGATCGAAAGTCAAATCAATGGAGGCATCATCCATGGCATTTCCTATGCTTTGTATGAAGGACGGATCATTGACAATCTTACCGGGCATATGATCAATGTGAATTTTGATCAATATAAAATTCCCTATGCCTTTGAGATTCCAGACATCAAGTCGATTATTTTAGAAGAATATCCTGGTAAATCATCAACAGATGCATTTGGTATAGGCGAACCTGCCAACATAGCCACAGCGGTGGCCATAACTAATGCCATATACAATGCCATTGGCGTACGCGTCTTTGAACTGCCTGTAACGCCAGCAAGAATATTAACAGCACTCTCTAAAGCATAAACCTAAGGAACATGAATAAATTTAGCTGGTACGAAGCCAACACCTTACAAGAAGCTTTGGAACAATCCAACGCCACAGTTTCGGATGCGCTCAACAAAGATTCGGATAAACTCGCCATTATTAAATCCGGCGGCATTGAGCTGCTTGATTTTATGAAAGAAGGTTTGATTGAACCTGCCACAATCATAAATATTCGAAATATTCCAGGTTTAGATGGCATTACTTTCAATGAAAAGACTGGTCTGCAAATTGGTTGCAATACCAGTCTGGCTGACATTGAGGCCGATGCAAATATCAAAAAGCACTACCCTGCCTTGCATTATGCTGTAGCAAGTGCTGCCACGCCACAATTGCGAAATGTATCAACTTTGGGGGGCAACATCGCCCAACGCACGCGCTGTTGGTATTTCCGGTCATTGGATCATCCTTGTTTTAGAAAAGGTGGCTCTACCTGTTTTGCACAAAATGGCGAAAATCAATACCATGCCATTATGCAAAACGGAACCTGTTGCAGTGTCCATGCGTCATCTGTATCTACAGCATTGATGGCCTTTGAGGCTACCGTTGAGATAAGTTCAAAAGGCGGGCAGAAAAAGGATGTGCCAATAGAAGAATTTTTTGTAAACCCATTTACAGATATCCGGAGAGAAAATATACTTCGCCGGGGAGAAATAATAACGGCGGTAAAAATACCTGCTCCAGGCAAAAACATTAGAAGTAAGTATATTAAGCAAGGAGAAAGAGAATCGTTTGACTGGGCATTGGCAGATGTATGCGTGGTAGTAGAATTGATTGGTAAAAAATGTCGAAAAGCACGCATTGTTTTGGGAGCTGCAGCGCCGGTTCCTATGCGGGCCACTGAGGCTGAAGACTTTATAACCGGCAAGGAAATCACTACAGAAAATGCCACACAAGCTGGAGCAACGGCTACCAGCAAGGCCACACCATTGGAGAAAAATGGATACAAGGTCGATTTATTCAATACAATTGTAAAAAGAGCTTTGCTCCAAACCGTTTAAGATCATGCAAAAAAATCTCACTGATATCAATATATGCCGATACCTCAGGGCGAAAAATCCATTTGGCTCCATGGAAGGTGGCGGAAACCCCTGGCTATTGATGGATACAGCCAATACCACTTGCTGGTGTGTAAAAACCCAAAGCCCCAGCGGTCCGGATAATAGCTATGTAGAACCCCAACGCTGTGTATCTGGCAGAAGTTGCTTTGAAGCTCCTGTAGACTAGAGTTTGGTAAAGACAGGCAATAAATGCAAATATTGTGATTGTTGGATTAAGTTTTATCCAGCATTTAAAAAATAGCTTAAAAGATGGTTGGCCGTTGGCACAACTGCGGCTTAGGATCGAAGTAAAGGAAAGTGATTTGTCAACTAGCACAAAAAAATCTTCTTTAGTTAATGAAAGTAATTGACATTCACTTCTACATACCAGAATTAAATTTTCTGTTGACTGATAAAATTATAAATCAATAAGTTTTGAAAAGATCAATCGGACTTTTTCTTTTATTGAACTCTATAAATGCCTCTAAAAGGTTTCAACCATTTTCTTTTCAAGTGTTCCTAGTTTATTAATACTAAGAAATTAACCTTCGCAAAAGCTTAATTACGATTATTGAGAAAGAATGGCTTTTTTTCTTATTGCATTCTCTTTATTGGTCATTTTCTTTATTTAGCAATTCGGCTAATTGGTGCAATTTATTAGCTAATAATTTTTTATCAATCAATTTGGTTTCGTACTCGGCAATAACTGCCGGACTGGTATTTCGAGCCATAGCATATTCTACAACTTCGGTATCTTTTCCTTTGCAGAGCAAAATGCCTATACTGGGGTTTTCGCTTGGGCGCTTCACATCTCTATCCAAGGCTTCCAGATAAAAGTTGAGTTTTCCTAAAAACTCTGGTTCAAACTCCTGAATTTTCAGTTCAAATAAAACAAGGCATTGCAAATCTCTGTGAAAAAAAAGCAAATCACTGTGATAATCCTTATTTCCAACCTGCAAGCGATATTGACTGCCCATATAAGCAAATCCTTTCCCTACTTCCAAAATGAATTTTTGGAGGTTGTGTATAATTGCTTTTTCAAAGTCTTTTTCAGAGTGTTTAAGAGGTAAGTTGAGAAATTCAAAGATGTAAGGATCTTTAAAAAGGTTTGTGGGTAATTGATGTGTCGGTAGCGATGAAAGAACTTTGTTGGAAAACATTGTGCGTTCGTATGTTGCAGTGTTTAATTGTCGCTCGAGTTCTCTTTTTGATAATTTTTCCGTTATACATTTACATAGGTAAAATATCTTTTCATCTGCACTTTGCGTTTTTGACAAGATAAGAAGGTGATGTGTCCAACTTATTTGTGTCATCAATGATGAGACAAATTTAACAGCTTCTTTTTCAGCAATTTGCAATTGTGTCGCCACTGGTGACACAATTTGAGGAGATGAGTACGTTTCATAAAATTGCCTCATCCTATATAAACCCCTGCGATTAAAACCTGAAAGTTCAGGTTGTTGAGTATTGATGTAATCGGCTAATTCCTGAACCGTATTATCTCCCCATTTACCAGAATTGACTTTTTTTGAAACAACTTTACCGACATTGTAATACAACAAAACCAATTCGCTGTTTGCTTTAGAATACACACGACTTTTTGCCTCGTGGATGAGTAGCAGTATTTGCTCAAAATCGGAACTATTATTTTTTAAAGATTTATTCATTACGCTAACGTTTCTGAAATAGTAATTCTTCGCCGCAAGGTTCTTAGCCCCTTTTTGTCTTCCGGTTTTATTTAGTAGTGTATTTTTGAAAGCTTTCTAAATTTAATTTGAAAGCTTTAATTCATAATTAATTAACTTCATTGGTCAAGTCGGTAATATAAGGATTTGAGCGAAGGCAACATTTTTTATCTCCGAGTTGTGTGAGTATTATAAAACTAATGTATCGAATAATATCGCCAAATATAACGAGATTTATACATCCGTTTTTTGTGTTTTGGCCTAAATTTGATTTTCGCAGTATTAATAAAGACTCAAATTACAGGTTTAAAGTCAGTCTAAAAGTTTTGACAGGATGCTCTAATCTCTATTTTCAAAATTTGGTTTTAATTACTCAGTCGTTCCTATGGATTTATTACATCATTGGAAAGAGAAAATCCATCATACGTTACAAGCTTTATTGGTCACAAAAAAACCAGAAAAATCTATAGTTTAATTTTAGATTTTTCTGGTTTTGCTCAATCTTTTACGCTCTAAAAAGTTCAGGCCACCTTTTTAGACTTTTGCTTTGGTATATTTTGCCAAAGGCTGTCCAGGTTTTTATGCCATTCCTTGGCTTTCAACTCGAAGTAACCAAACTGAGTTGCATCGTCGCTGCTGCTATTAAAAAAGCAAAAAGTTACGGTGTGTTGATTTCCCTTTTTAGCATCAAGGCCAAATTCCAGCTTCAGGCCATTTACTACCTCCTTTTTCTTGCCATCCAAATCCAAAGTTTCCTT
>DAIQNU010000331.1:0-4107 GCA_036788235.1 Cyclobacteriaceae bacterium | reverse complement strand
TGTGTTTACAGGAGCCATGTCGCCCAGATTATCGGTCAATAAGCGCAAATTGTGCTCCGAGATTTTCATAAGATATTTGCCCTACTTGGGTTCTCGCGTCAGAAAACGTAAACTTTCCAGACGTTTTTTAAGTCCACTGTTTCCATTTTTTATTACCAGCTTGTAATAATGCTCATCCGAAACAGAGATCGTGTTTACATACAGCATTGGTTTTATCGAATTATTCATTTTCCTCTGATTTTTCGGACTAATCTCGAAAAATTAATAACTTTATCCGTGTTAATAAACGTGTATAATCGGATATACTCGTTTATTAATACGGCTCGTATAAATCGATAATCAATGCTGTAGGACTTAGTCACTTTTATAGAAAATTGGTCTTAAACGAATTTAATGGCGAACTGAATATTGATTTATCTGCGATCCTAAAAAAAAGAAAAGTCAACCCAATGAGTTTCCAATTGAAAATAACCTGCACGCATTAGGTTGACAGTATCCGGGTTGGGCCGAAGAAACGGTGGGGGTTCGCGTAAGGCTGCTGTGGCTTGAAAGCGTCGTTATTTCTTGATTTCCCTGCCGGCAAGGCAGGGTTGCTTACTTTCTTTTTCAAGTCATTGCGGTTGAGCATCCGCACCTCAAAGTAGAAAGCAAAATATCCTTTGCGAACCTCGGCGCCTTTGCGAGGACTAAGAGTTAAAACTCCACAAATTAGATGACGTGAAGTCATTATTACTCACGCAAAGGCGCAACGGCGAAAAGAAAAAAGAGATTATCAAATTGGTTTTAATAGATATAATCTCAATTCCATTGTTTCTAAAAATGGGTCTTTAAATAATGTAAACCTACATTTTTGCAAACACGTCATCGGTAGCTTCTCAAAGTGTCTAAAACGCTAACTTATTTTAGTTGTATAGCAGAAAGAAAGTAGGATCCGTCCGGTCAGAACAATTAGTTGAATGTAAAACACTTGCAATCGGCTATTTACAAGAGTTTCCATTAAATAACAGTAGAGCAGAAAAAAACCAAAGGCCGAGATTGAATCATTGGCATAAAAACCATTTTGCAAACACCAGTGATTGCCGACTTTTGAATTCTACCTTGACCTATGCAAATAGCGGGCTAGCAAGACCTTGATTTTCTGGCAATTGAACTTCTGACTGATAGTTAGTTATAGCCCAAATCCTTCAATTTCCTGAAAAAAAGGTCTGTGGACACATATTTACTTTTTATCTTTGTTAAGTCGGCACAGCATAAGTTTATGGAAAATTTTTTTGATTTTATACGAACGCACCCTCCTGTAAAGCGTCTGCAGGTAAATGACCTGCTACTTGCCGAATACCAATGTCCGATTACGGATGACCGAATTGAAATATGGTCTCAACACAACTACTTTATTTTTGTGACCAGTGGAGAAAAGAAATGGTTTACGCTAAATCAGGAAATGAAACTTAAGCCAGGAGATTGTTTATTTGTGCGAAAAGGTGCGCAGTCTGTTTATCAGTATTTCAACGAAGATTTCTGTGCATTGGTACTTTTTGTCCCCGATGCTTTTATTCGCTCGGTACTGCTTGACAATCAAATCTCAGCAGGTATCCCTAATGGAATTTCCAGCGGGCTGTCCATGTTTTCCATCCCCTGTGATGAGCGAATCAAGGCTTATTTCCAGTCTTTTTTCACCTACCTCTCCAATGAAGGAAACACCAATACAAAATTGATTGAACTCAAGTTTAAGGAACTGGTCATTTTGGCAGGAACCACCGGTTCAAAAACACTATCCAGCTACTTTGCGAGTCTTTGCCGAAGTGAAAAAGCCTCAATCCGGCAAATTATGGAAGACAATTTCAACTACCCCATGAGCCAGAACGAGTTTGCCCGTCTGTGTGGTCGTAGCCTTTCTGCTTTCAAAAGAGATTTTAATGAAGTATTCGACATGTCACCAGGTCGATGGTTGCTTCAAAAAAGATTGGAACTGGCCAGATACATGCTTGCGAATACCGGCAAATCAGTTATGGAAATTGCTTTGGATTCTGGATTCAATCACCACTCTCATTTTAGCCGTGTTTTCAAAGAAAAATTCGGAATGTCGCCTGTGGAAATGGTCAAAACTACTTCAGACCAAAAATTAGCCAAAAAGTAAAGAACTTGGACTTCTAAGCAAAGCATTGATTTGAATCCCCATTTACATTTGTAATGCAACGTTATCAATAAGTAAGAGGCATATCGTCTCTTTTCAATATAAAGCTTTGTTTAATCCTTAAAATCAATCATTATGTTTATCGCTATTCAACACCAAATTCATGATCCTGAAAAATTTCAAGAATGTGCAAAAGAGGTTTTTCCTTTGCCCGACAATCTGCATGTTCATCATTTTTTTCCAGCAACTGACTTAAGCAAAGCGGTTTGTTTGTACGAAGCAGCTAGTGTAGATGAGCTCAGCAAATACCTTGACGCGAAACTTAATAAAGCCAGTAAGCAAAACTATTTCCCAATTCTTGATGAGCATGCTATCGGTTTACCTGTTAAGGCTCACTAACCAAATGGAAGTCATGAATCTGAAGTGTATAACCATGGCTTTTAGAGTGTTATCAAAAAGGATGGGGCTTCTAGCCATTTTCGTTTCCCATTTAATATGTAATACATAAGTAAGCTGTACAAAAAGATACTGGCATGGAACGACGGAAATTTCTGGGATTGTCAAAAACACTGGCCACTGTACCCTTTATTGGGTCGGGTGCCTTTTTCAATGATGCCCTGGCACAACAATTTGATCAGGATAATACTTATTTCACCAGCAAACATAGTACTATGGAGCACGCAAAAGCCTATGAAAATTTAATGCAATTTCCATTTTTGAATGCCCTTTTCGGCAGGAGGGCACGCAGATTCGGGCTGGGAATGGAAATTCCTTCGGGGCCTCTGGCCTACAAATCTGAAAAGGAAGCTGTGCCGCTTTCAGAAACTGAGCAGATGTTGCTCGTAGCCGCCGCTACCGGTGTATCTGGCTGGAACTTTGGGATTCCCTTTGGCCCAAAAACACCTGATTCCCATGCAGAATTTTCCCTTAGATATACAGGACGCACAGCACCCACTGCAGCCGGATTGGGTACACCGGCACTCTTTTTTACAGACGATCATGGCTGTTATTGCACCAGAACACGCGATACACCACCACAAAATATGCAGGAGCTGAACACCACCGAAAATGCCCTCGGGCATATTGTTTCTGTTTGTCGTAAACATACTACCCGCATACGCGACAAGCGGCTTGATTTGCCTTCTGCGCCTCCGTACATACTTCCGCCCAATCTTTGGTGGGCCAATAAGCCGGGATCAACCCTGTTTATGCCGGTAGGCGATGCCGCAGAAGAATGCCTTGGTATTTTGGCGCTCATGGTGCGTCATGGGGTAATGGTGGTAGATCATGAAACGGGCGCACCGGCAGGAAATCTGGAGCCTTTTGTCCGCTCAGGCCTGCTCGATCCAAAAAAGCGATTCCCGATTTCAGAACTACAAGCAACGGTTTATGAAAGTATAGCCATGGAGCTAGCCTTTAAAGGCCATAACATGGTACTCATGCTACAGGCAATGGGGCTTGGCGGGCTTTTCTTTAATGGGATGGACGATCTGACTGTAATGGGCGCCTGTGCCGGCGAAGACATTAAAGGACTGGGTTTCCGTTTTGTCGAAGATGAACGCTGGGTAACCCCCAATCCTGTTGGCCTAAAGGGGATCTATGAAGCCCTTTGTCCGCCCAATTATCCTGATATGCATGCGGCAGTTAATGTTTTTGTTGAAAGAAAATTTGGAAGCAAGGGGGCCTATGATCCCAAGACGGATGGCCCGTGGAAAAAGAGTGAAGGGGTAAAACAATCAGTGGAGCCCTACAGTCAGGAATTTGTAGATTGCCTGAGTGAAACCGCACAGTATATTTATGACAAATACGGCAAATTTCCGGGCATTCGAAGCACGATCATGATGCCGGGATTTGTTCAGGCGCATCATATCGATACAGACTTTTATGACAAATACTATAAAGAAGGTGCCTACCTGCACACACATGCTGAGCACATGGCCAACTGGCATTCCGAATAGTCATTTACTCAATTT
>DAIQNU010000330.1:0-4126 GCA_036788235.1 Cyclobacteriaceae bacterium | reverse complement strand
CAGGTAGATAAAACCATAGACCATTAAAGTAAAAGTAGTACAAAAGAGGCTTTAAACATTAAAAACCTATTCGCCTACTCCCCCTCCAATTGAGCAGTGAGCTTTTTTAATAACAACTTTTGCTCTGTAAAGCTATGTGCTTGGTTGAGAAATGCAACAATAGATGGCCAAGCACTGGCATCGGCATAGTTTACGAAGTAGCTCTTTTCGGTATCAATAAATACTTTGCCGTTTTCGTACCTGGCTGTACTGGTAAAACTTCCAAATTCATTCACTACATTTTGGTTAAACTTCTCTACGCCTTGCACAATAAAGCCGGCAGGTACAGCAATCTCAATTTGGTAATGATAAGACCGCGCGTGGCTATAATAGATATTGTTTTTACGATCGAGTTCGTCTTGGCTTATTTGTACTTGTTGCTCTAGGAGTTTGCCTGCATCAAGCATGTAGTTTTGACCTACTTTTTTTACAAGTTCATCAGTTGTAAAGCTAAATTCGTAACTTAATTCTGGCGCTTCTGCATACCGACCTGTGTTATAAATTACAAACTCCCCTATCTCTTTAGTTTTTACCGCATAATCACCTTCAATGCTTGCTTTTAAGTTTTCCTCTCTTGCTTTGCTGCGCAAGTCAAAATAGGCATCTTTCAAGTCATTTTGCTTTTTCACATAACTCTTGGATCCCGAAAATCCTTCTTCTAACTCAAAGCGGGAACGATCCTCAGCTTCTATATCATAAAAATCTAACCATCGGTATTGTTCAGAAAGCTTATTGATGCCTATTGTATTTTTTTGTACATCCAACTTTGCTAATTCCATATCATCTATGTTGACATGCAATCTAGTTGAACTGCGGTTTTCAGAGGATTGTGTAATTGGTAAAGTTATGCGTTTGGCTTTCCACTTTTTGGGTCCGAGTTGTCCATCTAATGCATATGCTTCAGTACCTTCAAGCAAGGCAGGTAAGAAGCCGGGCAAAATATTTAGATCAAACGGGTAAAAATACATGTACTCATTTCCCTTTTTTACACGAACGAACCATTCAATTTCCTCAGACAACAGTACATCGTCTATAGAAGATATGCTTCGCGGAACTGCCACAATTATATCATGAGGCACTTTTCTGTCATTTAAAAAAGTGGTGAAAGCATGTACAAATTCTAGTTGTGGTACATCAATCCATGGTGTATATCCATTGATTTGATACTTTTCTGCCATACTAAATAAACTGAAATTGCGATAATGATTGTACATCATTGTTGCAAGGGCAAAAGGATCTTCTAAAGATTTTACATTTTGCTGTAAATATTTTTTAGGATTTTCGGTTTTATAAAAAAGTGATTTTAGCATTTTTGCTGCATGCACTTCAATATCTTCTGGAGATACAGAACTTTTAACTTCGCCTGGCTTATCGAGCAAAAATTTAATCGATGGTTTAGCTGTCGCAGCAGCGTATGCTACTCTAAACTTAATCGTTGGTGTATCACGGTAGGGAAATAACCATCTTTGACCATCGATACCCTCAACATCTGATACTTCAAGCGTATAGTACTTTTCATCATTTACTTCGTCAATTTCTTCTTTTAGCTCTGGGGCACCATTTAGTGAGCGAAGGTTAATATAACACTGTCTGCCAATACGGAATTGTAATTTATGATTTATCATTGGGTATTCATGAGGCAGTGAATGAATGATTGGATCAAAATAGATGGTTGGTATGCTCGCTAAATACAAAATTGATTCTTCACAAAGATAGTAATCAATGATATCACCAGGCTCAAGATTGGGAATTGCAAGCTTTTTATAGGACTTTTTTCTGCCTTGCGTAGTTTGTTCTACACTTACTGCTGCCTTAATATCAATAATAAATTCTTCCCCATTGGGTTTAATTACTTTGAAACCTGCATACATTCTTGTTGATCCATGATCTGAAGCATAGCTTAATTCTGAATAATTATTTACAGCATTTTTGTCCAATAATTTGATACGATAATGTTGATAATTGTTGCTTTTAATGGCTTTAATAAGGAGTTGTCTGCGGTATTCAAAGCGATTGAGCTGGGCAATGATTATCGCAGACTTCGTGGCCCATTTGTCAGGAGTATCAACAATCTGAAAATTCTTGTCTAGCGGATTCCACATTTCATCGCGGATTTCTTTGGCACGGTCTGCCATGGCAAGACCAGTAGTAAATAGAAGAAAAATCGTTAGGATTTGCTTTAAATAATAGTTAGTAAAACCCATGGTAGTTATTGTAAGGTAGAAAAGATGATTTGATCACTATATATTTCATTCAAAGCTTTTACATGGTTGTTCCATAGAACAAAGTCTGATTTTTTGATGATACCATGGTTCACAATTATTTCGTTGGAATATATAACCTCATTTTTGCTTTGCTGAAAGCTTATGTTAAATGAAAAGTCCTGATGTTGTATATTAATCGGATTCGGTAGATGGCTTACTTTGTAGCCATTGGGTATTTTAATTTTTTTGGTCGTTACCTGCATTATTTTTCGACCAAAATAATAGTCTGATTCACGGTCTTCCGGCATTTTCATATCACCAAAACTTTGATTCCAGTCTATTTGGAGATACAAATCATTGTCAAACTTGGTTAGCTTATTGCCGATCTCATAGTTGTAGGTCAATTCAAAAGGCATATCCCGATCCAGTGATGGTGTATTGGTAATTTCAATTTTATCGTTAAGATTCCTATTGCCCATCGCAATTACTTCCAAAAGCTTTTGGCCATCTTCTGCTTTAATATTATCTGAAAAATTCAGGGCATTTTTTCGCCCTTCCCCATTCAGAATCAATGCCCCTTCCCCTATCAACGATTCACCATCTATATGCAATACTTCATGTCTGCTCACTAAATTTGATTTGTAGTCTAATATTGGAACTGTCCTACGAATAAAGGCATTTCCATGCTCAATAAGCATTTCTTTCCCTTGTATGCGCTCAGCATTTTTATCAAGCGAAACAAACTTTTCGGTAGCATCCAGGATATAAAAATTTTCGCCATGTTCCAAGGTGCATATCATATGATCATCTACAGCCAATGTGGGCAGATCGTAATTATATGGAATGCGATTGGTGCCAATCCACGTGAGTCGCGCATCAAAGCCCGCAATTTTTAGCATCGCCTTAGTAAGGTTGGCCATGCCCTTGCAGTCCCCATAGCGGTCTGCGAAAACCTTGTGTGCCGCCTCGGGTCTAAATCCTGCTATACCATCTTCAAAGGCAATGTATTTTATGTTGTCTTGTACCCAATAGTATATGGCTTTAATTTTTTCTTCGGAGTTGGCTGCATCAGCCGTTAGTTTGTGCACTGTGGCTTCCAGCGGCTTCGGGTCATTCACTACCTGATTTACCAGACTTGCATACCATTGATACAAATCATCCACGGAAGCAAGTATTGGCTTTATTTGGTTGGCAACTTTGATTTCCTTGGTAAGCACCACCAAGTGTGGGTAGTGATATAGCTTTCCTAATGAATTTGATTCGTTTTTGGTAGCTTTGGTTTTTTTAATGGTATAAGAATAACGTGTTCTATCCTTTTCTTTCGTGACCTCTTTGTGAATGTTAAAACCCTCAAAATTTTTCTCTACGAGCTCTACATAGATATTATCTGGGATAGAAAAATTGAGCTCACGAACGTTTTGCGGCGTGATATCATGAAAAAACACCGTAGTAAGGTATTTTGGATCTGAGTATTGCTTAGTTGACTTGAAAGTAATTTCTGTTCCTTCATTCAAAAAATCAAACTCGTAAGCACACACTTTGGTATCGGAGGAAAAAATATTGTCGATCTGAAAATTACCGCATGTTTTAAGGTTCTTCACTGATTTCCGGTTGGCATAGCGAACATCATAATCCAACACCTTGATATTGTCGTTGTAAAAAACATATCGGGCATAATTCACATTGCCTTTAAGTGATATCAAATCAATAACATCGTCTTGGGTTATAGAAACATCTTCATTGCTAAGCTTAAAGGTGTAATTGGTAACATAGCTGGTTGCCATTACTTTGTTGTCTTCCACAAAATCAGCTGACTTGAATTGATCCAATTTGCTCTCAAAGGCAGTTCTTTGACTCCATGCAGCAAAGGAGATAAAGAGCAT
>DAIQNU010000329.1:0-4129 GCA_036788235.1 Cyclobacteriaceae bacterium | reverse complement strand
CTCCTATTAGATGGTGTTCGGGTAGTATTTACCCGTCTTTGGGTATTATTGTTTACATCCGTACGACGCCCAGGACTTGACTGAACATTGTTATTGTTTGTTCTTACTTCTCGTATTTGACTTCTTCTTGGAGAAGCCACCCGTAAATTTGTTCTGTTGTCAATTATGATTACTCTAGGTCCTCTGTGCATAAAAGAGTAGAACCTAGGATCGTAAAATCTACCTCCATAATAAAACCCTTGTGCATAATAATCATGATATACAGGTTGCTGATGATATACAACGGATCTTCTTGCACAAGAACTAAAGGCGAACATACTTGATATGACTATGGCTATTATCAGAATATTTTTCATGGCTATTTATCTTTAAAGGGTTCATTTAGAACTATAACAACTTTTATACAAATAGTATGCCTTTTTAAGATTTATCCTATTTTCTAATGGTACGTTAATTTAATTAATGATGAATGAGGAGTGATAAGATATTGCCTGAATGAACGTGATGCGTAATGCGTAAACCGTGATAGGGTTATCTGTGATTTGGTGAAAGAGGGTTCATTTTACGCCCTCCTTTCACCTTCTATAATCAGTGTGATTCAAGGCCATCAATAGGGATGTGGCTTTATCCCGTCCCATTTTAAGGTGATGGTTGATGTGTGATGCGTTGTTGATTGATGTGTGAGATTAAGTTATGAGGAGACCTTTCAGCTTTCAGCCTGCCTTGCCGACAAAGGCAGGCTTTCAGCTTTCAGCTTATCTATCAACCACTACTCATTAGATTTTCTTAAAACGTTCTCCTTTTTCCAAACCTGATACAATTTCAATGTTGATGCCATCAGATAATCCTGTTGTTATTTCTCTTTTTTGAAACTTCTGCGGAGTTGTTTCTACTTCAACAAAAATCTTTTCATTTTCAAATACCAAGCTGCTTTCTTTAATGGCCATTACACTGTCCCTTTTATCAAGTACAATGTCTGCATTAGCACTATATCCTGCTCTAAGAAACTGCCCCTCTTTTAATTTTACAGCTGCACGAATCATGAATTGTATAGCTCCTTCTTCTTCCACTCCTTTTGGAGAAATGTATTCTAACTTTGCCATATAATTTTCAGTTTCAAGAGCTCCAATCATCAAATTTAGATCCATTCCTTCTTTGATTTTACCCACTTCAGATTCATCCACTTTGCCTTCAAAAATCATTTCTTTCATATCAGCCACAGTAGCTATGGTTGTGCCGTCATTAAATGTGTTGGTTTCTGTCACAAACGAGCCTTCTTTGATTGGCACATCCAGCACCATGCCGGTTACGGTTGAAGTTACAAGGTTGGTTACCGTTCCCGAACGCTTGGAAGCACCTTCCCGCACCAATTCAAGGTTATTTTCTGCAGACTCCAATTGTTGAGCTCTTAAATTAAAATCCAAGAAAAATTGGTTGTAATCCAGTTCAGAAATCACTTTTTCATCAAAAAGTTCCTTTTGTCTTTTGAGTTCTTTCTCGGCATTTTTGAAGTTTATTTTTGCTTCCATTAAGTTCGCTTCTGCATTATTGAGTTGAACTGCATTCGGAATTATTTTGATCCTGGCAATTAACTGCCCGGCTTTGACTGTATCTCCTGCCAAAACAAAAAGCTTGTCAACAACACCCGAAACCTGAGATTTGACCTCAACTTCTCTTCTCGGGATTATTGTACCTGTTGCTACAGTTTTTTTAACAATGTTTGTTACAAACACGGTATCAGTGGCATAAACCACATCTGGTCTCTCGGTTTTTTTATAAAGAAAATATCCGGTTCCAAAAAAGCTGGAAGCAATGAGTATGACAACAATAATTACTATTACCTTTTTCATTTTTATAATGTATTTGTTTTGAAGCTTTTTATTTTTTCAACAATTATTCTATTCTTATGGCCTCAATCGGACTTACAGATGCTGCCTTCCTTGCAGGTATCAAACCAGCAAGTGCACCAAAAACTATCAGAACTGCCAAAGCCGAAGCAGCAATGGTTAAGTCAATAGAAGGATTATGAAACATACCTGGATCTTCTGCTTGAGAAAGTGCATAAGATATTCCTTCGAGTAGGAGCATGCCAAAAAATAGTCCCAAATAGCCCGCAAGTGCAGTTATGATAATAGATTCCTGCAACACAAGAGAAACTATTGAACCTGGTGTAGCTCCTAGTGACTTCCTGATACCGATTTCTTTCGTACGTTCTTTCACGATGATGAGCATTATATTACTCACGCCGATTACACCAGCTATAAGTGTACCTATGCCGACTATCCATACAAAAATCTTGATCCCCGAAAATAAACCATAAATCTGCCCAAACTCTACTTCTAAATTTTCTGAGCCTAAGGCATTCTTGTCATCGGGATGAACATTATGCCTTTTTTTCAAAATTGATATGATATCCTCTGTGACTGCTGCAACACTGTATCCTTCTTTGGCCGTAAATCCAAACCATCCAATTCTATTTCCGAAATTAAATGATTGTTGAAAAGTAGTAAACGGCACGTAAATGTTTTGGGTATCAAAGTCTGCCTGTTGACCTGTTCTAAAGGATTTAAAAACCCCAATCACTTTAAAATACACCCCATTTATTTTTATGTATTGGTTTAGGGGATCCTCATCTTTTTCGAATAAAATATTAAGCACACTCTCCCCAATTACTGCGACCTTTCTGCGCTCCTTTATATCCAAAGGGTTTAAATGTCTACCCTTGACTACATTTAATATTTGTACATTTTGATAGTCAGGATAGTCACCATAAACTGAAAAGGCGCCAATTTTTTTGTTTCTCGAAACGTTATTTCCTCCGCTCCAGCCACCCAGCTGATTTCTTGGAGCAAGGTATTCAAGTCCTTTTACGCCTTCTTTTATAGCAATGTAGTCATCTGTATGGAAGTTGAAATATCTGCCAGGTTTAAATCCTTTATAGGCCATACCAGTTCTTTCAGACCATACAAAGCCACTATTGGTAGCCCACCCGGAAAATCCACGTGTTACGCCATTTTCAAGTCCAATGCCTGAACCTAATAGAATCATTAGCATAAATATGCCCCAGAAAACCCCAAACATGGTAAGGAAAGTCCTCAGCTTATTCTTTTTGACAGTACTCCATATCTCCTGCCATTTATCGTAATCAAACATACTGACTTAAGTTATTCATCTCTAAGCGCTACTATGGGTTGAATTTTTGCTGCTTTTCTTGCCGGAAAATATCCGGCAAGAGATCCTGAAACCACAAGCAATAGAGTAGCCCCAATTGCTGTAATTAAATCAACATCCGGTTTCTTAAAAAACTCTGGATTGATTTCAAATTTTTCCATGGTATAATTGATCAGTTCAATGCTCCCTATACCGGCTATTAGACCTATGTATCCAGCCAAAAGCGTTATGACAACAGCCTCTTGGAGGAAAAGTGATATGATTGATTTTGGCGTAGCCCCAAGAGCCTTTCTTACGCCAATTTCACGGGTTCTTTCTTTTACTACGATCAGCATTATATTACTCACACCCACAATACCGGCTATTATGGTTCCTATGCCCACAATCCATAGAAAGAATTTAATACCTGCGAATAGACTCATGAATTTTTGAAACTCTTCAACACTGTTGAAAATAAACAATGCTCTTTTGTCTTCAATCGAAAATGCATGCCTTTCAGACATCAACATCTTTGTTTGTTCTAGAATTTCCTGAGATTCTTTAACGGATGCATCGCCTACAGTAAACATAATATGATGAACGCGATTGCTGCCATTATACGCTTTTTGCACTGTGGTAATCGGCATATACAAATTTCGTAACTCATTAGGCCCACCTTCATCTTCATACACACCCACCACCAGATATTTTATGCCATTTACATCAATATATTTACCTATAGGATCTTCCTCACCAAAAAGGACATCTTCAACCTCTTTTCCTATTACTGTTACTTTTCGGTTTTGACTCATATCAAAATCATTCAGGTAGCGACCTTTAATTATAATGGACTTTTCTAAGTACTGATGATCCGGATGCACACCCCTTATATTAAATGACGAATATTTGTCCTTATAACGGGCTACATAATCTCCCCAGATATAGTATCGGCCAGTCATATGATCTATCTTGGATATTT
>DAIQNU010000328.1:3357-4140 GCA_036788235.1 Cyclobacteriaceae bacterium | reverse complement strand
GGCGCATGGTTGTGACATCCTGACACTGGGTCAATACTTGCAGCCAACCAAAATGCACCTTGAAGTGGTTGATTATATCCATCCTGACAAGTTCGAACACTTTAAGGAAGAGGGTATGCGAAGGGGCATCAAATACGTAGAATCTGGTCCACTGGTACGATCTTCTTACCATGCAGAGCGTCATGTAAATGTATAACTGACTTCAATAAAATGTAAATAATAATGGAGCCCTGCCACAAAAGCGGGGCTTTTTTATTTGTGAACGCATGAAGAAATGAATGTAAAACCAATGGATAAATATCCAGATCTCCTGCGACAGTTTTATATCTTTTTTTGTTTCTCCAAACATATATTGTTATACTGTTGTTCAGAATTTTTACAATTGAAATAATAGATTTTTTATAAAGATGATCAGTATAGTTGTAGGCACCAATCGAAAAGAGGCTGTAACAAAAAAAGTAGCACATCAATACGCAGAAATACTCAAGAAATACGACATGCCCTCAGAAATTCTTGATTTGTCGGATCTTCCCGGAGATTTTATTATAAGTGCTTTGTATGAAAATGCAGGAAAAAATGTCGCTTTCAATGAGTTCAGGGCTTCTGTAGACAAGGCCACCAAATATGTTTTTATCGTACCGGAGTACAACGGGTCTTTTCCGGGTGTGTTAAAAGCCTTTATCGATGGCTTAAAATACCCGGGGAGTTTCATTAATAAAAAATGCGCATTGGTGGGTCTATCATCAGGGCAAATGGGCGGAAGCCTCGCCCTTAGCCACCTGA
>DAIQNU010000328.1:0-3347 GCA_036788235.1 Cyclobacteriaceae bacterium | reverse complement strand
GTACTTGCCTTCAAGCCAAAACTTACCAGAATCGATAAAAATATGACTGATGGCAAAATCACCGAAACGCATTATCTTGAAATGCTTGAAGCACAAGCCGTACAACTCATTAATTTTTGAAAGTTTATTTAATTAAGCATTCTATTAATCCACATTGTCATGCAGAAACTTGTTATTTCCCAGTATTTGATTGTCGTCGTTGAGATTATACCTTGATATATTCGACTCTGACGACAAGGGCACTTTCTGTAAATTTACATTGCGACGCATATATGCTGGTGTATCCCATTTGTCCCGGAAATCTTGTTCATGATGGCTTCCTGATTTCAGTTCTTTAAGCTTCTTAACCCTCTCTTCAGCCTGCTTGCGAAGAATATCTTTTTTCATTTCTATGTCATCAGGCTTTTTGGGAGACTCCGGTTCGCTCATATTGTTGGCCAAATTGCTGGCTTGCATGGGTCGGATAATTTCGAAACCTTCCAATCCGCTTACAAAATCATCTTCTTGCTGACTCCGTTTTGAAGGTCTTTCTTCTGAAGTGTCGGGGCTTTCGAATCTGTAGTTGGGCACCCTTGCCGCATCATTGTTTACTACCTTTGTTTTTGGTATGTATTCATCTTCAGGAAAAATATCCAATTGTCTGTTCGAATCCAGATCTATGATTCTTTGGCGCTTTTCAGCTTCGGCTTTTCTATGGCTCTTTTCAAAGCCTGTAGTAATAACAGTCACCCGGATTTTCTGACCCAGATCCGGATCAATTCCATGACCAAATATTACCTCAGCCTCGTCACCTGCAATTTCTTGTATGTAATCGGTGATTTCTGCCAGTTCGTCCATCTGAAGCTCGGCTTCTTCGCCCGAAATAATTGACAGCAGGATGCGCTCAGCACCATGGATGTTTTTGTCATCGAGCAATGGCGATGATATGGCCAACTCGGCTGCTCTGATTGCACGATTTTCGCCTTCGACAATCGCAGAACCCATAACGGCGGTTCCTGCATTGCTCATTACGGTCTTTACATCTTCAAAGTCAACATTGACATAGCCAGGTACAGTAATAATCTCGGCTATACCTTTTGCCGCGGTGGTAAGTACATTGTCGGCTTCTGCAAATGCTTCACGAATCGGTAAATTCCCATATATTTCGCGCAACTTATCATTAAGAATCACTAGTACTGTATCGCACGCATTTTTAAGGTTGCTTATACCTTCCACAGCCAGTTGCGCCTTCTTTTTGCCTTCAAATGAAAATGGCGAAGTGACAATCCCTACGGTGAGGATTCCAAGCTCACGGGCTACATTGGCAATTATAGGTGCGGCTCCGGTTCCGGTACCTCCACCCATACCTGCCGTGATAAACACCATTTTGGTACCATCACTGAGCATCTCTCTAATATCTTCTTTGCTTTCAAGAGCAGCCTGCTTTCCCTTTTCGGGGTTGGCACCTGCCCCCAGACCTTCGGTCAGGTTTATGCCAATTTGGAGCTTATTGGGAACCGGACTTGAATCTAAAGCTTGCATGTCGGTATTGCATACAAAAAATTCAACATCTCTTATTCCCTGATTAAACATGTGATTAACGGCATTGCTACCGCCACCACCTACCCCAATTACTTTAATGATCGACTTCTGATGGGGCGGCATGTCGAACTTATATGAGTTATCAGCCATGTTTTAATTATTTATGGTTCAACATTTATCTTAATTTTGGTTGTGGCAAAAACTTTTCAGAATTAAATTTTCGATCGCTGATGCCATTTATTTTTAATAGCCCGACTTGGTATCGATGTCATCGATCAGCAGGCTTTTTGTTCTGTCTATTATACTTTTAAGAAAATCTTTGCTTTTGGCTACCTTATCTCTGCGAGTTATACTTGCTATATGCAGGTTTTCCTGGTAACGATTTTCACGTTCGTCCAAGGCACGGAAACCACTTAGCACTAGTCCTACAGTGGTGGCATACATAGGGCTTTTCACCATTTCTATTTTGCTTCTACCCAAATGCTCGTTAGGATATCCAACACGAGTTTCCATACCGGTCATGTATTCAACCAATTGCTTAAGATTTTGCAAAAGTGCACCACCGCCAGTAATGACTATACCACCAGCCAATCTTCCATCATAACCTGAGTTTACGATTTCAGCATGGATCATTTCTACCATTTCCTGCATACGTGCTTCGATTATACAAGCAAGGTTTTTTAACGATATCTCCTTCGGTGGTCTGTTTTTAAGCCCAGGTATAGATACTATTTCGTTGGGACTTGCTTCTTCTGCTATTGCCCTTCCAAACTTGGTTTTCAAAAGCTCGGCTTGATGCTGCATAACCATGCACCCTTGCTTAATGTCCTGGGTAACGATATTGCCCCCCAAAGGAATAACCGCTGTATGACGAATGATATTTTCATGGAATACGGCTATATCGGTAGTGCCGCCACCTATATCGACCAAGCATATACCCGCTTCTTTCTCTTCTTCGCTCAAAACAGAGATGCTTGAGGCCAATGGCTCCAATATCAGGTTCTCGATTTCCAAACCTGCTCTTCGCACACATTTATTGATATTCTGTATGGCATTGGTTTGTGCAGTAATAACATGAAAATCAGCTTCCAGACGCACACCTGTCATGCCAACAGGATCTTTGATACCCTCTTCGTAATCTACATAGTAATCCTGGGGCATTACGTGAATTATTTCACTGCCTGGGGGAATCACTATCTTGTACATATCGTTGGTTAGTCGATTTACGTCTTCAATAGTAATTTCATCGTTTTCTTTATCGCGCATGATGCTGCCATGGTGTATCGAACTTTTAATATGCTGACCTGCCACCCCAACATTTACAAGACCAATATTTATACCTGACTGCTCTTCAGCCTCTTTTATGGCTTTTTCGATGGCGAAAATTGTTTTATCAATATTTACAACAATTCCTCGCACAACGCCATCTGAAACAGCTTTACCCATCCCGAGGACTTCGAGTTTTCCATATTCATTTTTACGGCCTACTATGGCGCAAATTTTGGTGGTTCCAATGTCTAATCCGACAACAATTTTATCTTTTTCCATGGCTAATGTTTATTCACAGATTATTTGTTTCCTATATTTTACATTCACTTTTGAGTAGTGATTCCAGCCTTTTTTTGGTAAAATTTCCTTATAAAAAAGACTGAGTCTATTAAATTTTTGCTCAAGATCTTCTGCCTTGCCAAATTCAATAATTTGCCTTCCAACCTGAGGATACATCGTTATTTCACCACTACGGCTCATTTCTACCTGGGCAATTTGTGCCTTCCAGAATCTGTCATTCTCGATGAACTTAATCAGTTTCAGTAGACTGCTACCCG
>DAIQNU010000327.1:0-4146 GCA_036788235.1 Cyclobacteriaceae bacterium | reverse complement strand
CACCTAATATTGTAGGTACAGCAAATGCCACCTCGGCAGGTTGGGGCAATTTGGGAGGAGGTGTCACACAAATGATCATGCCGCTCATTTTTACCCTATTTATTTCACTTGGTTTTTTAGACAAAGATGCTTGGAGATACGCCATGGTGGTACCAGGTCTGGCCATGGTAATCTGTGGAATATTGTATTACCGTTTTACCACGGACTTCCCTGAAGGAAACCTGAAAGACCTTTCAAAAACAGACTCTGCATATGTACAAAAAAAGGCAGATGGCAAAGGTGCTTTCAAAAAAGCACTGGGAGACAAACGCGTTTGGGCATTATTTCTGATCTACGGAGCCTGCTTCGGTGTAGAACTTACCATAAATAATATAGCGGCCATCTACTACCACGATAGTTTCAATCTGGACGTAAAAACTGCCGGATTAATAGCAGGGCTCTTCGGGCTCATGAACATATTTGCCCGGTCAACAGGCGGTTTTCTTGGAGATAAGGCTGGTATCAAATGGGGTTTTAAAGGCCGTGTAATGCTTATGGGCAGTATTCTCTTGCTCGAAGGCTTAGCGCTTTTGTTGTTTTCGCAAATGACTGTACTTGCTTTGGCCATTGGTACCATGATCGTTTTTAGCTTGTTTGTTCAAATGGCCGAAGGCGCCACTTATTCCGTTGTGCCATTTATCAATAAAAAAGCCATAGGTGTGGTATCTGGTATAGTAGGAGCTGGAGGCAATGCCGGCGCTGTTATGGCGGGCTTCCTGTTCAAGATGGAGAATATTTCCTACGCACAGGGTTTAGGGATTCTTGGACTGGTTGTTACTGGCATCAGCGTACTCTCTTTGGTGGTGAAATTCTCGGACGAAGATGAAAAAGTAGCAGCCCAAGAAATGAACGCATCGATTCAGGAAAAAAACCTGGAGTTGAGCCCGGCTTATTTAAAAAAGAACCTGGCTAACTCTGGTATTTGATAGCATACATTCGGCAGGTATTCTGTCGACACAAAAGCCTGATTGCTTATTGGTTAAATACCTAAATTTTGAATCATGACGCCTGAAAAATTTAAAAGTACTTGCTCATATTGCGGGGTTGGCTGTGGCATATTGTTAAAAAAGGATCATAAGGGCAGACTAAAGGTTGAAGGTGATCCCGATCATCCAGTCAACAGAGGCATGCTTTGCTCCAAAGGCATGAACCTGCATTATGTCCTTGAGGACAAATCGGATCGCTTGCTCCATCCACAAATGCGCTGGGGTAAAGGACACGAACTGGAGCGTGTTGATTGGGAAACGGCCTTGGATCGGGCTTCAGCAGTATTCAAATCTTTGATAGACAAGTTTGGGCCAAATTCGGTAGGTTTTTACGTATCGGGTCAATGCCTTACCGAAGAATATTATATCGTAAACAAACTGGCGAAGGGCTTTTTGAAAACCAACAATGTAGACACCAATTCGAGGCTTTGCATGAGCTCTGCTGTAATGGGCTATGTACAAACCCTTGGCGAAGACAGCGTGCCCATAGCCTACGAAGACATAGAACTGGCCGATTGCTTTCTGGTAGCTGGCGCCAATCCTGCCTGGTGCCATCCCATCATTTGGAGAAGAATCGAGCAGCATAAGGAGCGTAATCCTGACACCAAGATAATCGTGGTTGATCCGCGAAAAACTCAAACTTGTGCACTGGCTGACCTGCACCTGCAACTCATACCCGGCACTGACACGCTTTTGTACCAGGCTATTGGCCGTTGCCTCATAGAAGAAGGTGAAATAGACCTTGATTTTATTAAAAACCACAGCGATGGTTTCGAAGAATATCAGGCCCAGGTTATGCAAATTTCGATGGAAGAAGCGTCGGAAGTTTGTGGCGTGAGTCAGAGCGATATCCGGTTGGCTGCCAGTTATATAGCTGCTGCCAAGGGATTTTTGACACTATGGGCCATGGGACTCAACCAGAGTGCCGATGGTGTGAACAAAAATCTGGCTTTAATAGACCTCAACCTGATCACAGGCCATATTGGTAAGCCGGGTTCCGGGCCATTTTCGCTAACAGGCCAGCCCAATGCCATGGGTGGTCGTGAAGTGGGTGGCATGGCAACCTTGCTAGCAGCCCACCGCAACCTAAACAATCCGGAACATCGAAAAGAAGTGGCAGATTATTGGGGCGTTGATGATTTGCCTGACAAACCCGGACTCACAGCCACTCAAATGGTTGAAGCACTGGAAAGTGGCAGCATGAAAGCCATCTGGATCATCTGTACCAATCCGCTCGTGAGCCTTCCAGACTCACACAAGGTTGAGGAGGCATTGAAAAAAGCCAAATTTGTGGTTGTTCAGGACATTTCTAACAAAGCCGCCGCCATACCTTTTGCCGATTTGGTACTTCCTGCAGCAGGCTGGGGAGAAAAGGAAGGCACCATGACTAATTCCGAAAGGAGAATCAGCTATCTGCGCAAGGTGGTAAATGCCCCGGAAGAAGCGCTTCCGGACGTGGACATTTTGCTAAGATTCGCCAAGAAAATGGGCTTCACCGGATTCGATTTTAAGAGCAATGCTGACATTTTTAAAGAACATGCCATTCTTACCAAAGGCACCCATATTGACATATCGAAACTTAACTACGCCTATTTGCAATCCAGAGGTACAGTTCAGTGGCCATTTATTTCTGAAGAAGAGGGTGGTACGGCCAGGCTGTTTACCGACAGGATATTTTACACGGCCAATGGCAGGGCTCAGATAAAAACTTCAGGTCTTCAAAACCTGCAAGAAGAAACCAGTCCCGATTTTCCATTGATACTTACCACTGGAAGAATCCGGGACCAGTGGCATACCATGACGCGCACAGGCAAAGTGAGTAAGCTGGGAAAGCATATTCCTACGCCAAGTTTGGAAATTAATCTGGAAGATGCGCAAATGCGCGGTATCAAAGATGGTGACACCGTGGTCATTCAAAGCAGGAGGGGAGAAGTAAGAGTACATGCCAAAATTTCTGCTAGCATACGCAAAGGAGTGGTTTTTCTTCCCATGCATTGGGGTAAAATACTGGAGAATGACTTTGCCCGTGTCAACAACCTCACCGGTAACGCCATCGACCCTGTGTCGAAACAGCCAGACTTCAAGTATTCAGCAGTGGAGGTTTCCAAATTTAAAAAACCCAAGCAAAAAATTGTAATCATTGGTGCCGGAGCTGCTGCCTACAGGTTTATCAATACATACCGTGAGATCAACCAAACAGATGAAATACATGTCTTTTCACAAGAAAAATACCCCTTTTACAATAGAGTGCTCTTGCCAGAGTATGTGAGTCAGCACAAAAGCTGGGAAGACCTGCAAAAATTCAAAGCCGGAGAAATGGAGAAAATGGACATCCATTTGTATGTGAAAAATGGCATTGCATCCATTGACAAAGCCAACAAGGCCGTAACAGACGAAAACGGACGGATTCACCACTATGACATTTTGATTATGGCCACAGGTAGCCGTGCATTTGTTCCTAATGATGTTCCTATGCATTTGCCGGGTGTATTTACCATGCGCAACCGCCACAATGCCGATGAGCTTGTAGAATACCTTGGAGGTCAGGGGCATGTACTTATAGTGGGTGGTGGACTACTGGGGCTTGAACTGGCCGCATCATTGCGCGAAATCGACATCAAGGTCACTATCATACAGTTGGCATCACGGCTCATGGAACGGCAGCTCGATCCCATGTCAAGCACGCTACTGCGCGAAAAAATTGAAGAGATGGGCGTCAACCTGTTCTTGAACAACCAGGTGGATCGGCTAGAACCTCAAAATGGCGAACATAGATTTATAGTACACCTTAAAAGCGGTATATCAATAGACTGCAATGCAGTGGTATATGCCATCGGTACCCGCCCCAATATAGAGTTGGCCAAATCAGCGGGTTTGCAATGTGGGATTGGAGTAAAGGTAAACGACTACCTGCAAAGCAGCGATCCCAGTATATTTGCTCTGGGCGAAATTGCGGAGCACAATAAAAAACTAAATGGCATAACAGCCGCAGCCGAGCAGCAGGCAGATATTTCGGCCCGGTTTATTACCGGAGATTTATTAAGCATTTATCAAGGCACCGTTTCCATGAATATCCTTAAATTTGCTGATCTTGACCTTTGTTCGGTGGGCATGCCTGAAA
>DAIQNU010000326.1:0-4146 GCA_036788235.1 Cyclobacteriaceae bacterium | reverse complement strand
TCATTATTTCATTATTTCAACCACCTGTTTCGACACACCACAAGTAACTAAATAAAATGGGTACCAATTTCTGTCTAAATCCGAGCTTTCTGTGATTGAAATAATTATGAAATATGCCTCGATAATATTTCCTAGTCATGTACAAGCTTCCAACATAGCAAAAAGCGATGTTGGTTTTGTAATGTTTATTGAGCAAGTCAACACACAGAAAAAATTTAAAAATTTTTATTAAATTTGAACTATGAATGTAAAAAATGGACTCAGAATTAGTTTAGTCAAAAAAATTCAGCAGTTGTCTGACGATAAGCTAGTTGAAGCTAACTACTTACTTGGTAAAATTGAGAATCAAGTTAAATCAAAGGATAAGACCCTAAAACTCGCTGGTACTTGGGAAGATATGGATGACGATTTTTTTACAGAAATGACAGAAAAGCTTCACGAAAATAGATCAAATGATAGACAATTTTTTTAACCGTGACACAATCTCTTGTTGACAGCGATATTTTATCATTCTATTTCAAGGGTGATCAAAGAGTGGCTTACTTTTTCAAAGAATATTTGAAAGAATTTGACATAATCAATATTTCAATCATTACCTACTACGAAATATTCGGTGGTCTTAAATTCAAAAAAGCTGAAAGACAGATTAAAGAATTTGAGGAATTTATTTTTAACAACACTATTGTTCACATATCTGAAGAGTCTGCAAAAATATCTGGAAACGTATATGCTGATTTAAGAAGTAAAGGAATTGCTATCGGCACATCTGATATCTTAATTGCTGGAATAGCTATCGAGAATAGTTTGACGTTAGTTACTAATAACGAAAAACACTATGAGTCTATTCAAGGACTTAGAATTGAGAATTGGAAAAAGTAACATAAAACAAAACGCCTTCAAGATTGCAGCTTGAAACTTAAATTTAAAGTTTGTTGACTAGGAGTAATTCCAAAACATTTGTATAAAGACAAATCCAGAATCAAATTAATACATAAAACTGTTTATGAAATCAACTGTGACAAACACTATCTTCCTCATATGAAATTATAAGCGCCTCGCTTCTCGCACAGCTATGGAATTTATTTACTACTAAACTCCATATTTCATGATGTCAAGAACAAATCAAGGCTAAGGGTCTGTTGTTTCGTGAGGACACAAATCTGTAATTAGTGATTTATGATTTGTCTAATAATTCACTATTTCTTACGACCTTTTGAAAACTTTCCTTTACCGCCAAAACTAGATTTACCTTTTCCACTTGCAGGTTTATACTCAGGGCCTTTTCCAATGTGCTCTGGCAATGTTGCTCTTTTTATTGGCTCACCCAGTAGTTGTTCTATTCTCTGAAATTTCCACAAATCCTGATCATTTACCAGCGTTATGGCTATACCCTTAGACTCAGCTCGAGCGGTACGTCCTACACGGTGAATGTAGTCTTCCGGATCTTGCGGCACATCGTAGTTGATTACCATCGAAATGTTTTCAATATCGATACCCCTGGAAACTATATCGGTAGCTACAAGAAGTTGCAACTTGCGATTCGAAAAGTCCCTTAACACTTTTTCCCTTTCACTCTGGTCAAGATCAGAATGTATACTAGCGATGGAAAATTTGAGTTTTTTAAGTTCCTGCTCAATGCGCTTTACATTGACTTTGGTCGATGAAAAAATCAATATGCTTGGAAGCTTTTCTTCTTTGTCTTTGAGCAATGCCAGTAAAAGATTGGTTTTAAACTCATCGTACACCAAATAAGCCCCTTGTAAAATCCCTTTGGCTGTTTTAGAAACGGCAATATTTATTTCGACAGGATCGCGTAGTACCTGCTTTGCCATATCCCTTATTTTAGGTGGCATAGTTGCAGAAAACATAAGTGTTTGCCTCTCTGTTGGCAAATGCCTGATAATACGCATAATGTCTTCAAAAAAGCCCATATCCAACATACGGTCGGCCTCATCAAGCACCAAATGACGCAGGTGTTCGGTCTTGAGATAACCCAGATTGAGATGAGAAATCAGTCTTCCAGGTGTGGCTACTATAATATCTGTACCTTGTACTATTGCGTTTTTCTGAGTATCCCAGGAGTCGCCGTCACCACCTCCATATACCGCTTTTGACCCAACAGGTGCATAGTAGGCAAAACCCTCAATCTGTTTGTCTATCTGAATAGCCAACTCGCGCGTTGGAGCAATTATGATGGACTTTATGCCTTTTTGTTTACAATTAAACCCATAATTGATCAATGGTAATACATAGGCCGCTGTTTTACCTGTTCCAGTTTGCGCACATGCAATAAGATCTTTGTTGTCTAAAATAGCCGGAATAGATTGTTCTTGAATCGGGGTAGGGGTTTCGAATCCCATAGCTTCTATGCCTTCTATGAGAACCTTATCCAGGTTAAAGTCAGTAAACTTCAAAATATATTTAATTAAATGTTAATGAATTATCTTACAATGTTTTAGAATCGAAACCTCACTGATTTTGTACATGATTTCTGCTAAAGTCTTCTTTTACTAGTAATTTTTTATTTGGTTTCCTGCATGCCAGCCGAATGATTAACTTTCTTTTGGTATGCCTGCATACCACCTATTTAATATTTTAGATTGGTATGCCCGCATGCCAACCTATGTTTTGTTTTTATTGGTATGCCTGCATGCCAACCTATGTTTTATTTTTATTGGTATGCCTGCATGCCAACCTATGTTTTATTTTTATTGGTATGCCTGCATACCGACTATTAATTATTTTATGAATTGGTATGCCCGCATGCCAGACGCACGAAAACCCACCACACAATGGCCTGCCGCGCCAAAGCCACCCTCACGCACTACCTTCTTCGGTCTTTGGCCGCTCCACGTGCCAAAATTACCATCTACAATCCAGTATTCTATAGATTATATTCAATGAAATTATGATAACCGGGTCATTAACTGCAATTTAATTCAACGAAAGCAACTTCCGCATTGAACTATCTACAACTATTTAGCTTTTCTTATTAAAAATCTCAGCATCGACGTACATTTCGGATTTTTCTATTCAAAGCCAACCTTCACTGTTTTGCCATGGTAAAACTTCGTAATAGCTGTTTTGGTTATTCTTTTATTATTTCCCCACCAAGTGTGGCTTTTTGCACGATTTGAGCAGGCAGACCACGATAATAAATTTTGCCACCAGACGAAGCATTTACTTCAAGTAGTCTCCCCGCAGCAACTTCGGCGCGGGCACCCGAGCCACTATTTACAAAGGCCTTATTGCTACCTAAATCATAGCCATAATAGACACCTCCTGTGTTAGCACTTACTTCCAAAATGTCTGTAGTGCCGGACAGTTCTAATCGACCTCCGCTTACCACTTTTGCGTCGATCGATTCCGTTTCAATACTAGCTACAATATACCCATCACTGGTTACTTCCATATTTATATGTTCGCCTGTTAGTACTTCACCAAATTCAAGCATAGCTCCTAATGCCGCCCGCAAATCCCTCAACTTGCGATAAGAAACATAAACGTTTATTTCAGAATTCCCAGTGAGTATGCCCTTTGGTTTAATGACTAAGGTACGTTTGTCTACTTCAGTAATGATTTTTTCGGAGTCAATACCTGTGATTTCAATAGCCAGAGTTTCTTTTTCAGCAGGCAAAAGAAATACTGATATTTTTCCTGAAACTCTGATTTTATCAAATGGAGTCACCTCCCTGGTTTCTTTAAGTTGTCCAAATACTACTTGATTTGAAATAAAGAGAATAAAAAAAGGAAATAACTTTTTCATAATAGAGTATGCTTCAGAAATAATAACGAATAGATTTTTAATCGAAGCATATAGCAAAAACAAGACCGTAAATATAGGTAATTATCATACAACTAATGCAAAGTGTATCTAGCAGAGATATTTTTCTAAAATTCTAATATTTCTTGGGTTGATTATTAGAACTGGAGGTGAAAAAATGAAAAACAGAGATGCATAATTCTAAAGCACCAATCTCAAATCTCTATGAATGTTGTCAGAGTTTTGAGATTGGTACTACAATAACTAAGCTTCTGCTACCATCAGTTTTGATTCTGATAGTTTTTGCTGAATTTCAAAAGGCACAGGTGCATAGTCAGCAAACTTGGCGGTAAAACTCGCTTTCCCTTGAGTGATAGACCGAA
>DAIQNU010000325.1:0-4156 GCA_036788235.1 Cyclobacteriaceae bacterium | reverse complement strand
ATCAGCGAAGAAAAGTCCCGGTCTTTTATCACCTAACACTAAGACCTAGTATGGAAAACAGGTTATACATATTTGATACTACACTCCGCGATGGCGAACAGGTGCCCGGCTGCCAGTTAAATACAATTGAAAAAATTGAGGTGGCTCAAGCGCTTGAAGAACTGGGCGTGGATGTCATCGAAGCCGGCTTTCCTATATCAAGTCCGGGAGACTTCAACTCTGTAGTGGAAATTTCCAAAGCGGTAAACAAGCCTGTTATCTGCGCACTTACCCGTGCAGTAGAAAAGGACATTGAAGCGGCCGCCGAAGCACTTAAATATGCTAAAAGAGGTAGAATCCACACAGGTATAGGCACCTCCTTTTATCACATTACCTACAAACTAAATTCCAATCAGGACGAAATAATAGAAAGAGCCGTACGTGCTGTTAAATATGCCAAAAAGTTTGTCGAAGATGTAGAATTTTATGCAGAAGATGCAGGTAGAACCGAAAACGAATATCTGGCCAGAGTAATAGAGGCGGTAATTGCTGCCGGTGCCACGGTAGTGAATATTCCGGATACCACCGGCTACTGCATACCGCAGATGTATGGCGAGAAAATAAAATACCTCGTTGACAATGTCAAAAACATTGACAAGGCCACCATAAGCACCCACTGCCACAACGATTTGGGCATGGCCACTGCCAATACACTTAGTGGCGTTATTAATGGCGCACGTCAGGTTGAGGTAACCATAAATGGCGTGGGCGAGCGCGCTGGCAATACTTCTCTCGAAGAAATTGCCATGATACTCAAAAGCCATAAAGAACTGAACATCCATACAGAGATTCAGTCTGAACGCCTGTTCAAGCTTTCGAGGATGGTCTCGAACCTTATGAATATGCCCGTGCAGGCCAATAAAGCCATTGTAGGTCGCAATGCCTTCGCACATTCATCTGGTATTCATCAGGATGGCGTGCTTAAAAATCGCGAAAATTACGAAATCATTGACCCCAAAGATGTGGGCATCAATGAATCTTCGATTGTTCTTACGGCTCGAAGTGGTCGTGCCGCACTGAAGCACCATTTACACATGTTGGGATTTGATATTGAAAAAATAAAACTCGACAGTGTTTATGAAGAATTTGTGAAGTTGGCCGATAAAAAGAAAAATATTACCGATGATGACCTTTACTTTCTTGTAGGTGACGCCCGTAAGGAAGAAAGGCGTATCAAACTTGATTTTATACAGGTGGTAAGCGGAAAAGGTGTGATGCCTGTAGCAACCATCCGATTGGACATTAGCGGCGAAAAATTTGATTCGTCAGCTACCGGCAATGGCCCTGTTGATGCTGCCATCAAAGCGGTTAAAAACGTTATTCATCGTGAGGTGATCCTCGAAGAGTTCCTGATTCAGGCTATTACAAAAGGCAGTGATGATGTTGGCAAGGTGCATATGCAGGTAGCCTGTGGCGATCGCATGTTGCACGGCTTTGGAGCCAATACAGATATCGTTACCGCTTCTGTAGAGGCCTTCATCGATGCCCTCAACAAGATTTAAGCACATACAATAGAAATTTCATAAATACGTAAATTTTGAAAGCAACAACATTATTTGATAAAATATGGGATTCACACACCATTCAGAAGATTGAGGGTGGACCCAGCGTTATATACATCGATAAGCACCTGATTCACGAAGTGACCAGCCCGGTTGCTTTTCTAGGTCTCGAAAAGCGTGGCCTCAAAGTGTTAAGACCCGAAAAAACCATTGCTACACCTGACCACAATGTACCTACCATCGATCAGCATTTGCCGATTAAAGATCAGTTGTCGCGTACACAGGTTGATCAGCTTACCAAAAATTGCGAAAAACACAACATTCAGCTATGCGGGCTCAATCACCCATGGCACGGTATAGTTCACGTAATAGGGCCTGAACTGGGCATTACACAGCCCGGCATGACCATCGTTTGTGGAGATAGTCATACGTCTACGCATGGTGCCTTTGGTGCTGTTGCTTTTGGTATAGGTACCAGCGAAGTAGAAATGGTGTTGGCGAGCCAGTGCATATTGCAGCCTAAGCCTAAAAAAATGCGTATTACCGTGGATGGCAAACTGAAACAAGGCGTAACTGCCAAAGACATCATTCTGTATGTCATTTCTAAAATTGGTACAGCAGGTGGCACAGGATATTTTATAGAATATGCTGGTAGCGCTATCAGAAGCCTGAGCATGGAAGGCAGAATGACTATATGCAATATGAGTATTGAAAGTGGTGCAAGAGGTGGACTTATAGCGCCTGATGAAACTACTTTTGAATATGTAAAAGGTCGTGAAATGGCACCCAAAGGCGAAGAATGGGACAAAAAACTGGCTTATTGGAAAACACTCAAATCGGATGACGATGCAGAGTTTGACAAAGAATATACCTACGATGCTGATGACATTGAGCCGATGATCACCTTCGGAACCAATCCGGGTATGGGACTTAAAATCAGTCAGCCAATACCGGATCCGCAGCAAATGCCAACCAATGCCCGCCAGACTTTCGAAAAGTCACTGGCTTATATGGGCTTTAAGCCCGGTGACAACATGATTGGCAAAGAAGTTGATTTTGTATTTGTTGGTAGCTGTACCAATGGCCGTATTGAAGATTTGCGCGAAGTCGCTGGATTCATAAAAGGTCGCAAAAAAGCCGACAACATTACGGCATGGATAGTCCCTGGCTCTAAGCAGGTGGAAGCTCAAGCCAATAAGGAAGGCATTACGCAGATATTGGAAGATGCAGGCTTCAAGTTGAGGCAACCCGGCTGTTCGGCCTGCCTTGCCATGAACGACGACAAAATCCCTGCTGGCAAATATGCCGTTTCTACATCAAACAGAAACTTCGAAGGTCGTCAGGGTCCCGGAGCACGCACTTTGCTGGCTAGTCCGCTAATGGCTGCCGCAGTTGCTATTGCCGGTCACATTGTCGATCCCAGAGACAATTATTAATCATTATTTACTTTCAAAAGAATACTTAAATGCCCATAGATAAATTTAAAACACTGACTTCCACGGCGGTACCATTGCCCATCGAAAATGTGGATACAGACCAGATAATTCCGGCAAGATTTCTGAAAGCGATTGAAAGAAAAGATTTTGATAAAAACCTCTTCAGAGACTGGCGTTACGATAAAAATGACCAGCCGATTGAAAGTTTTGTACTTAATCAATCGCGCTACGAAGGCAAAGTGCTTTTGGCAGGCGAAAACTTTGGCAGTGGCTCAAGTCGTGAACATGCCGCATGGGCATTGTACGATTATGGCTTCAGAGTGATCGTATCTTCATTTTTTGCTGATATATTTAAAAACAATGCCCTTAACAACGGATTGTTGCCTGTGCAGGTATCTGCCGAATTTCTGGAAGAAATGATGAATGCCGTAGAAAAAGACCCCAGGTCAAGCATCGAAGTTGATCTGTTAAATCAAAAAATCACTTTTATGCCTACCGGCAAATCAGAATCTTTTGATATAAATCCTTACAAAAAAGAATGTCTGCTCAAAGGCTACGATGACATAGATTATCTGCTGAGCCTTAAAGACAAAATATCTTTGTATGAACAAAACCCTGTCTAATGGTAAATGCCAATAGTCCATCGAAAGTTGTGATCATGGACACCACCCTGCGTGATGGTGAACAAACATCCGGGGTGTCTTTTTCAGAAGACGAAAAATTAAACATTGCCAAGCTACTGCTGAGTGACTTAAAGGTTGACCGGATTGAAATTGCTTCTGCCCGTGTTTCCAATGGCGAGTTTAAAGGGGCTGCCAAGGTGTTGGAATGGGCTAAAGCCAATGGCCATCACGAAAAAATTGAAATACTCGGCTTTGTAGATGGTGATATTTCGCTAAAATGGATAGCTGAAGCCGGTGGAAAGGTGCTAAACCTGCTCTGCAAAGGCTCGCGCAAGCATTGTGTTGAGCAGTTGAAAAAATCGCAGGAGCAACACCTTGCCGACATTAAGGAAGTAGTGGCCAAAGCGCAGGAAATGGACATCAAGGTAAATGTTTACCTCGAAGATTGGTCCAATGGCATGCGGCATTCACGCGACTACGTGTTTTTTATGGCCGATGGCCTAAAGCATGAAGCCATCGACCGGCTCATGTTGCCCGATACACTCGGAATTCTAAA
>DAIQNU010000324.1:0-4168 GCA_036788235.1 Cyclobacteriaceae bacterium | reverse complement strand
AATAATTGATGATGAATGATGATAGCAATTATTTTTTAATTTGAACTTTAGTTTTTTTTAAAGGCGCTAGACCTGATCATGCTGCCAGTCACAGATGCTGGCGCACACGTGTGACGTGTGCCTCCATAAATTCTTTCTTGTCCTAAAAAAAGGGCAGGCTAATGCCCACCCTTTTTGATTTTTAATATTATACATGTATTTAGCTTGTGGCTTCAACCTTCACTAAATTTCTAGAATTCTGAATTGCAAGACTAAATGTCACCTCTTTTCGCCGCTTTCTTTAGTTTATCATTAGCATAAATGGCAACCTCAACCCTTCTGTTTTGTGCGCGACCTTCCAAAGTTTCATTGCTTGCTATTGGTTGATCTTTTCCATAGCCTATTGTGCGCATGCGCATACCACTTACCGATTGTCCGCGAAGGAACTCAGCAACAGATCCAGCTCTACGCTCCGAAAGTCTTTGATTCAGCTCATCACCACCTGTACTATCAGTATGGCCTTCTATTAATATCTCCGTATCCTCATATTTATTGAGAGTAGCTGCCAAATTGGTTAGGTTTTGGCGGCTGGCAGATTTTAGATCATGCTTATTCACATCAAACAAAATACCTGAATCAAATGTAATTTTTATACCTTCCCCTACCCGCTCTACGGTAGCACCCTTCAGGTCTCTTTGTATTTCTTCCGCTTGCTTATCCATATAGCGCCCAATTAGCGCTCCTGCTGTACCACCAATTGCAGCTCCTAATATTGCTCCTGTGGCAGTATTGCCTGACCTGCTACCTATAGCTCCGCCAATTACACCACCAGCTCCGGCTCCAATAGCTCCTCCTCGAAAAGTTCTTGATGTATTGCAACTTCCCAAAATCAACACAAATATCATTGCTACAGACAGCAATCCTTTACCTCCAATTTTAATCAATTTCATCGCTTAGTATTTTTTTGGCTTTATAAATTGAGCAAATATACGTGGGCAGTTACAAATTCTTCGGGCTTCAAAAATACTGCACGTAAGAAAATCAAATGGCGAAGAATCTAATTGCGGAAACAATAATGGAGATTTGAAAAAAATGGTTTTACCAAAAAATAGTTTTAGCAAAACATGTTCAAAATGGAAGTTTCATTCCAATTTTATTATTAAAAATCAATTAATAATAAATTTCAGGAGGCAAACATGGGATTTTTTGTATAAATATGTCAATTTTACACCCGTGTAATTTAATGAGATACTTACATCATTTTTTACCCTTGCAACAATTGAAATAAACATTGGACTGAAATAGTTGATAAACAAAATATAGTCGGATAATTATGAGTACGCTAAAACTTGTACAAGAAAAACTTGGTAAGCCGTATAACGATCTTGAATTTTTATTAGATGCATTAAAAGATGTATTAATAGAAAACGGTGAGGAAAACATCGCCTCATTTATCCCATGGATCAATGAGGACACCATCATAAAACCTGAAAAATTTACCTTAAAGCATATTCAGCTTTATTCACTGATCTTTCACCTAACCAATATGGCAGAGGTAAATTCAGCGGTACAAAACCGCCGACAAGTGGAAAATGAACATGGCTTGGGTGCCGTTAACGGATTATGGGCCAGCAATCTAAATAAGCTTAAGGATGCAGGTATTTCTCCCGAAGATATATCCGAAGGGCTATCATCTATTCATGTAGAGCCCGTTCTCACAGCCCATCCAACAGAGGCCAAGCGCTATACAGTATTAGAGCACCATCGCGAGATTTACCTGCTGCTCGTTAAGCGGGAGAATAAGATGTTTACAGAAAAAGAGCAAGCGGCTATCAGAAAAGAAATTCAACTGGCACTCTACAGACTGTGGAAAACAGGAGAAATCTTTGTTGAAAAGCCGGATGTAAGCTCGGAACTTCGTAACATTCAGTATTATCTTACCAAAGTATTTCCAGATATACTGTCATCTTTAGATAACCGGTTGGTTCAAGCCTGGGAAGAAGTTGGCTTTGATATGGAATTGATCAGAAGTGCAGATAAGTTCCCGAAGTTTTCTTTCGGAAACTGGGTTGGAGGCGATCGCGACGGCCATCCTTTGGTGACTGAAAATGTAACTGAGAATACCTTGGTATCGCTTCGTCTCAATGCGCTACTTGTGGTACGGCGCAAGCTATTAGAACTTGTTCAGCGCCTGAGTTTTGCCGTAAACGCAGAAGAAACAGAATGGGCATTTAGAAAGCGTATGGAGGAAATGCGTAAAGAATTAGGCGACATGGGCACTGATGCATTTCAAAGAAACCACGGTGAAGCTTACCGACAGTACGTCAATCTTTTGCTCACAAAATTGCCCATAGAAATGCACCATGACGAGGCAGCGGCACAGTTGGTTGATGGAAACGGGCATTATACCTATGCGCATCAACTCATTAAAGACTTAAAAATTTTACAAAACTCTCTCATTAGCTTTGGCGCTAAATCTGTAGCATACACCGATTTGAATGAAGCCATCAGACTTACCGAAACTTTTGGCTTTCATTTGGCTAGGTTAGATATACGGCAGAACAGTGGATTTCACGATCAGGCCATTGCACAGCTAATGGATGCGGCCATGCTCGAAGGCAGTAAATTCCCTCAATGGTCTGAAGCAGATCGTATAAAATTTTTAAATAAGGAATTGCAAACCAACCGACCTTTTACGCATGCCAATACCGTTGAAACCACCAATGCAAAGGCCGTACTAGGAAGCATCAAAACTGTGGCTCAACATATTAAAAAATATGGCCACTATGGCATTGGTTCCTACATTGTTTCTATGACCAGAAATGCTTCGGATTTGCTTTCTGTATATATTCTTGCCAGAGAAGCAGGACTAACAAAGATGACTAATGATGGGTTGGTCTGCATGATTCCAGTAGTGCCACTTTTTGAAACCATTGAAGACCTGGAGCACGCACCGGAAATATTGCGGAATTTTCTTGAGCATCCGCTTACGCAAAGGAGCCTGGCCTATCGAAAAAAGGAAAGTAATAGCCATGCACTTTTTCAACAGGTAATGATAGGCTATAGCGATAGCAATAAAGACGGTGGAATATTGGCGAGCAATTGGTTTTTGTATCAAGCTCAGACCAAACTAGAGCAAGTTGGAGCCAGCCTAGGTGTAAAAATAGTGTTCTTCCATGGGAAAGGTGGATCCATTAGTCGTGGTGCGGGACCAACGCATTATTTCATAGCAGCATTGCCCCATTCTACAGTTGGTGGTAACTTGAGGATAACCGAGCAAGGAGAAACTATAGAGCAGAAATATGCCAATAAAGTCAATGCTGTATACAACATGGAATTGCTCCTTGCCAATGTTGCCGGAAAAACGCTTACTAGCCAGTTTACTAAAAAAAGCCACCATCCTTTCGCTGACCTAATGAACAAACTGGCCTTAGAGAGTAGAGAACATTATAAAAAACTTATACATTCTGAAGGTTTTATTGAGTACTTCCGACAAGCCACACCCATTGATGCCATCGAATCATCGAGAATTGGTAGTAGGCCTGCAAGACGAACCGGAAGTCATACACTTGAAGATTTAAGAGCTATTCCCTGGGTATTTAGTTGGCGACAAAATCGCTACAACATGACCAGTTGGTATGGTGTAGGGTCAACATTTCAAAACCTTAAAAACGAAGATCCAAAGACCTACGAATCATTAAAAAAGATCATAAAAACTGATCCCTATATTCGTTATGTGTTAACCAATGTTGATACCAGTATTGCAGCGACCGATGAAGAAATTATGAAGCAATATGCTAACCTGGTAAATAATACTACGATAAGGAAAAAATTTCTGGGTATGTTTCTGGATGAATTAAAAAAGACCAAAAATGTGCTGCATGATTTGTTGGAAACCAGCATCGAAATAAGGCGAAAACAGCACCATTACTCAACCATTTTGAGGGCAAATATGCTGCAATCACTTCATAAAAAGCAAATTGATTTACTAAAACAATGGCGCGAAGAAAAAGAAAATGATGATAAAGAAGCTGCTGAAAAGACAATACTAAGTCTTCTCATGACCATTAATGCCATAGCAGGTGCATTGCGCAATACTGGTTGATACTAACTATGCCAAAAATGGTAGGGTGTGCTAGTGCAATTAACTCATTGTAGTCTTTGGCCTAAAGCCCAAAAATTGATGGCA
>DAIQNU010000323.1:0-4171 GCA_036788235.1 Cyclobacteriaceae bacterium | reverse complement strand
AACGTCCTCCACATACATATAAAATGATTATAAGCTAAATGCCTAATTCAATAATATTAAATAGGTGGAGCATATTTTGCGGATATGCATACAGGAGTTGGATAAATTTATTCAACTCCATTTTTTTTATAATTTCATTTACACAAGTTTCGCACATGAATTTACAGCCAGATTTGGAGAGTCCTGCTTCATTTTTGTTATTTTCGCAAAAATTGTGACAAATCTGGTGCCTGCGAAACTTGAGTCATTTATTGAGAACATATTCACAAATACCTACAATATACTTCTGTTTAAAGTCAATTTTGTGTTAATTGCCGCCTTTTCAAGACCCTACTACGATTATGATCCCTGAAACCAAATCAGAAAAAGAAAAATATGCTGCTGCGACCAAAGCGGTTAGCTTGGTAGAAAACAATATGATTGTTGGCCTTGGAAGTGGCTCTACTGTATATTATTTTTTAAAATTGCTCGGCGAGGAGGTTCGTCAGGGATTACAAATCAAGGGTATTCCTACTTCGGGACGCTCTGAAACCATCGCCAGAGAGGCAGGTATCGAAATCACTCATCTGGCTGAGCATCCTGACATTGATATTACCATAGATGGTGCCGATGAGTTCGATCCGAAACTTAATTTGATTAAAGGTGGAGGTGGCGCATTACTACGCGAGAAAATCGTAGCCTCGAATTCAAAGAAAATGGTAGTAATTGCCGATTCGGCCAAGCAAGTCGATCAATTGGGAAATTTCCCGCTACCTATCGAAGTCATTCCTTTTTCACAATACCCAATCTTTAAAAAATTAGAGAAAGAAGGTATGAACCCAGTGATAAGGAAATTTGAAAACGGTATGCCCTACGTCACAGATGAAGGCAATCATATCATTGATTGTCATACTGGTTTGGTAAAAGATCCTAGTGAACTTGCCGCTTGGCTCGACGGCATTCCGGGTGTAGTGTGTCAAGGTTTCTTTATTAATCTGGCGACAATGGTCATTATGGGTGTAGGTGAAAAAGCTGTAGTGATACCCAAGGCATAGCAGATACTTTTCAGTGCGATAGGATGCTTGGCTAGTTCACCAATTTTACAAAGGCAACTACAAAAGGAATGGCTAGAATGAGTGCGTCGAAGCGATCCAGAAAACCTCCGTGACCCGGAAGTATACCACCGGAGTCTTTAATAAAAATACTACGCTTAAAAAGAGATTCCACCAAATCTCCATAGGTTCCGGCAGCAACAGCTAATATAGATATGATAACCCATTGCCATACAGGAAGAATCGGGAAAAAATAAGCAATGCCCAGGGAAACCAGTAGACTGGTGACTAGTCCGCCAATAAAACCCTCCCAGGATTTGTTGGGCGAAACCCGCTCAAAAAGTTTCTTACGACCAAAACGCACGCCAATGAAATATGCTCCGGTATCACTGGCCCAGATCAGAAACATAATTCCGAAAATCAGTTCGTACGCATATTGGCCATGGATAAATGCCAGTGTATTTAGTAGTGCAAAAGGAACTGCCACGTACAAAATCCCCAAAAAAGTATAGGCAATATTGGTAAAAGGCTTAGACTCTAATTTTTTATACAGCTTTATAAAAAATATAACCGCGCCCATAGGAAAAATTAGATACATAAACTTCAGATCGAGCATACCCGCTTGAATAAAAAAAGAAAAGCTAAACAAGACAATGCCAGTAAATATGCCCCAAAATTTCAGAGGGTGCATGCCATCCAATCCGGAGAGATTGTAAAATTCCAATTGAGATATAAGGCATATGATAAAAAAAATGGAGAAAAATGTCCATTCACCAAAATAGGTAGCCAATAATACAATAGGTGCACCAATGGCGGCAACAATGACACGTTGCTTCAAATTGCTGAATTTATTCAAATTTGATGTTTTCATTGATTAATTTAATAGCATTCAATACTGATTCTCGCGCAACATGTACTTCGAAATAGCCAAGATTATACATACTGTCTTTTTTGTTTACAATGATCCCATCAATCATGGCTTCACTTAATACCGACTTTACTATTTCAGCTCTATGCAAAATTTGTGTTTCAAATACTTTCTGCCAGTTTTTCATTAGTTATATCCTCGCCGCTATCGAAATTGTTACGCTTAAAGTAGTCGTAAAAGGTATATAATAAAAATACGAATACAATGCCCATGGGAATTATTGCCACCCAAGGTAGTGCTTCGGTCGATTCGGCATCAAACCCGAGCATTCCTTGCTGATCCAGATAGAGAAATATAATAGAAAGACCATTATTGATAAAATGTCCAATAATGGCGTATAGCAAGCTGCCAGACCATACAAACAAATACCCGAATAATGCGCCTAATAGTAGTCTTGGTAAAAACCCAAAAAACTGTACATGAAAAGCACTGAAGATAATTGCCGCTAACCAAACTCCCACGTGTATATTACCCGTCATTTTAGTAAGTAAAGGCTGAAGATACCCTCTAAACAACCATTCTTCGCCTATAGCAGGTATGATGGCAACGACAATAAAAGCTACTATAAAATACCCAGCAGAATCTATTTTGGTTAAATATTTTGTAAGCAATTCCATTCGTTTTTCCATCTGCTGAGCCCAGGCTTCGAAACCTTCAAGAAATGCAGGAAATTCTACATTGGCATTCAATTCTATAAAAATTGAATTGACGGCCATAAAACTAATTGTAATAAATACAACCATTAATACAGGCAAAATGCTTGTAGCACGCTTGGGTATAAATGCCAAAGGACTTCCACCTACCAAGCTGTAGTGATAAATAACTGGTGCAATAATAAATGCGCTTAAAGCTGACACACCTTGTACCAACAGTATGCTCATTCGCATCTCCGGATAAGCCTCAGGATTTGTCATTGCAAGACTCATGGTAGACAGTGTGAGTTCCGGAATCACAGCAATTAATAGCATAATAAGTACCTGACCTATAAATAATGCAGAACCTGCTAAAATTAAAAAAAGCGCTATTAAGGCTACCCAGGGCTTTTTTGATGAAGGAAGTATATGTTGATATTCTATATGATCCATATTTGCACTAAATTTACGGCAAAATAGAAATAATTGTGATAAAAATAGGAAACTTGTCGATTGGAGAATTCCCTTTATTGCTGGCGCCCATGGAAGATGTGAGTGATCCGCCATTCAGGGCGGTATGCAAAGAGCAGGGAGCCGACCTCATGTACACGGAATTTATCTCGGCTGAGGGACTCATACGAGATGCCAATAAGAGTATAGCCAAGCTTGATATTTATGATTATGAGCGCCCAATTGGGGTGCAGATATTTGGCGATAATATTGAGTCGATGCGTGAAGCTGCTGCCATTGCAGAAGCGGCAGGCCCTGAACTTATCGATATTAACTATGGCTGCCCGGTAAAAAAAGTGGCTTGCAAAGGTGCTGGTGCGGGGATTTTAAAGGATCTCCCTAAAATGGAAGCCATGACACGCGAAATTGTAAACCGCGTAAAACTCCCCGTAACGGTTAAGACCCGCCTTGGCTGGGATGATAACACCATACAAATAACAGAAGTGGCAAAAAGACTGCAAGGGGCAGGCATACAAGCGCTGACCATACATGGCCGAACACGGGCGCAAATGTACACGGGTACCGCCAATTGGGAATATATAGCTCAAGTAAAAAACGATGCGGAGATATTCATTCCGATTTTTGGAAATGGAGATATTGATTCGCCCGAAAAAGCACTCGAATACAAGAATAAATATGGCGTAGATGGTATCATGATTGGCCGTGCAAGCATTGGCAATCCTTGGATATTCAAAGAAGTAAAGCAATATATGAAAGATGGAACTAAGCTACCGCGACCCGAAATGGAAGAAAGGGTACGCGTGGTGATTAAGCACCTTGATTTCTCTGTACGCTGGAAAGGCGAAAAAACCGGCATTTACGAAATGCGCCGTCATTATTCCAATTATTTCAGAGGCATCGAAAATTTCAAACCCTACCGTATTCGTTTAGTTCAATCAGAATCGAAATCTGAGATTGAAGAAATATTGGCAGAAATAGCTGCAGAATTTGCTCTTAATTTATCATTGCCTGCTTAGTGTTTAAAGTTGAAGCTGATGGAATAACCTAAAAAGCCATTCAAAGTATCTTTTCACTTGAGTTTGGCATCTATACTTTCTATCAATTGGCTA
>DAIQNU010000322.1:2768-4177 GCA_036788235.1 Cyclobacteriaceae bacterium | reverse complement strand
GAAACATATTCATAGCCAAAATATACAAGAATATCAATACAAAAAACTTATTGCCCACATCTGCCATTGCTGCCATTGCCAAGCTATCCTCACCCAAAAATTCGGCGATAAATGGGAAGCAAGATAAACCGGGTGCTAACGATGGCAGAAGCATAGTAAGCGTTCGCCCGGCAGAACTGTCTTTTTTTACACCAAACAAACTCAAGGCCGCAGGTGTAATGGCAAACATAAAAAAGTTGAATACCAATGCGCCCAATGGTGCTATGAGTAACTTAGTATCAACATGTATTTTCATTAAAGCAATAAATATAGTAGAAGGAAGCGCTACAGAAAGCACCATTTCTTTTATACCATTGGTTTGTTCCCTACTCTTAAACTTGGCTTTGAGTAACATACCCAAAGTAATAAGGAAAATCAGCGTTATTGATTTTTGTAGAACTTCGCTCATTGCTTCTTTTTCTCTAAAAGGTTTGAATTTTTTTTAAAGTATTTTGATCAACAGCACTCATACGATCGCGAGAAGTCTGTTCTATTTGTTTTGGGTTTTTATTAATTCAAAAAAATTGACTCAGGGGCAATCCAAAAAATATACCCCTGAGCACAATTTGGTCGGGAAAAGATTTTAGAGATCTTTATTATGAACTGATGGAGCTAAGTGCAGATGTGAACATTTTCATTTCATCCATTGTGCCTAAGCTTACTCGGCACCAGGTTTTGTCCTGAATGTCGAATGCACGAACCATCACGCCTTGTCCACTCATTTTTTCGAGAAATTCCTTGCCGTCCATACTAATGGGGAAAATCAAGAAATTGGTATAAGAAGGAATGTAGGTATAACCCATTTTCTTCAATTCACCATATACATATTCTTTGGCTTCTGTGTTTAGTTTTTTGGTCATGGCCTGAAAATCAGTGTCTTCTATAGCTGCAATGGCAGCATGCACAGAAGTTAAGCTAATGCCCATACCTCCACGGGTGATTTTCTGAATAATGGCCAGAAAGTCGGTTGTAGCAGCAATGTAACCTATGCGCAATCCAGCCATGCCCATGATTTTTGAGAATGTGCGTGCTACAATTACATTTTTATTCTTAGCCACCAGCGATACCATACTTTCGGTCACATCACCCTCAACCAATTCGAGATAGGCTTCGTCAACGAAAATAGGCACGCGTTCAGAAACCCTTGAACAAAAATCCATAAGCTCCTTACCTGAAGTAACAGCACCGGTAGGATTGTTAGGGTTACAGATGTACACCAGCTTGGTCTCATCGTCAATGGCTTCTTCCATGGCTTTATGGGCGAGCATCAAGCCACCGATACAGTCACCAATCGCATAAATTCCCTCGACCGATGTTTCAAAATGTTGGTTGACTGGGATGAAGCCACGGCGATCAGTTTCAATGCCAAC
>DAIQNU010000322.1:0-2758 GCA_036788235.1 Cyclobacteriaceae bacterium | reverse complement strand
ATACACCAGCCGGGTTTCGCTGTCGATCGCGGCTTCCATGGCTTTCAGGTCATGCGACCAATCATCTTTACAAGGCACGGCTTTCCAGGTAGCACCGGTAGCTTGAGCAACCCGCACCAGAGACATATAGCAAGGATCAGCCGATACCACATTTCCGCCATTTTGAAATAATACAATGGCTACTTTTTCGAGTAAGTCAGAAGAGCCGGGACCCATCATTATATTCTCACTAGTAAGACCTTCTTTCTTAGCGATTCCATCTATCAAGGTATAAAGTTCGCGCCAAGCATAGCGGCTACCCCCATTTACTGAATCAACCACTGCTTTTGCCGCAGATTTGGGTGGTCCGTATGGATTTTCGTTAGCATTTAACTTAGCAATAGACTTTGATTTTACAGGCTCATTGCTGACCGAAAGATGCTCGCGCATCATCGGGCTGTAAACCACCCGGTTTTTACTATCTACCTGTAAGGGAAGATTGCCGAAAGCACCAGCCATTAAATGCGGTGCCGCCGCGAGTCCACCTATGGTAAGAAAACCCCTTTTGATTAAATTTCTTCTGTTAATCTGTGTGTTCATAGCTAATATATTATTGGGTTAAAAATTTTATTGAGTTATAGCACCAAATGACAGACTTTTATAGAGCCTGCCATTTGATGACAAATTATTTATTGATATTGTTTTTACAGGATATCATTGTGCTTGAATCTGCGAGTATCTGCTAAATGCGATTCCTTTGTGTTCACCTGACCAGGTCAACCGAACCACTTGACCAGCCGCAGGCGTTGCAAGACCGAGCTCCGACCAGGTTTTAGATAATTGGGCTACGCCACTGGCATCTGTGGTTACTTCACCCAGTACCACACCCGATCGAAGAGCAATGGTTATAGGTAAGTTGGCCACCGGAATAGAATCAATGCCTTTGGTATAATCTAGTATATGGGTTTTATCAAGCTCCAAAAAGCGCGCACCTAAAGTAAGTTGGGGACTTGATGCAGGAAAACCGACCGATGGCTCAGTGGCAAAGGTGGCCCATCCGGATATGCCCATTATTTCTACCAAAAGTGGAGCCTCCACACGATCGACAAATGGATCTTCTACTTCACATGCTGCAAACGCTGCTATGGCGATTATGCCTAGGATATATTTAGATAAGTTTTTCATAGTTTTATCTTATTAAATTTTATTAAAACAAATTATTCTGCCCACCAAAGTTTGGTTTTCATATCGTTGGGACCACCATTCATACTCTCTCCCATAGATACATTTGCCTGATTGAGTGAATACTCAGTGGCTGGATAAGGAAATCTTGTTGGCAATACACCATCGTTTTCAAAAACTGCACTCGGATCTGCCGCTGGCATTACCGGATAACCTGTACGGCGATATTCTGTCCATGCTTCAATGCCCTGCCCGAATAAGGCTATCCATTTTTGCTCAAGTACTTTTTCACGTGTTACGGCACCAACTGCTGTCATAAAATCTGCCGGCACATCCAAGCCAAACTGATCGTAAGAAGCTTCAATACCTTTTTCGAAATATTCTTGAGCGTCGCCACTAATATCGCCATCGAGGACAGCTTCTGCCAAAATAAAATAGAGTTCGGAGAGTGTCATGATTACTTCTGGGGCTTCGGCTTTGGTAAACTCACTACCAATAAAAGAACTTGAAGACAAAAAGGTGGTTGCTATGGCATCTGGCAAACCATTAGGATGTCCCTGGTACTGACCTTCGGAGTTGGGGGAAGCATATACGGTTATGCGCGTATCACCAAGGCCATTCATTTTGTCAGCCAGGGTTTTACTGATGTTCCAGTCGGTTCGACCTGATTGCACAATTACCTGATGCCATTCATTATTACTTGGCAAAACGGTAGTACACCACAGTGAAGCATTGTCATCAACGGTTTCAAAAACGGGATATGTGGCAGGATCGCCAAGTATTTCAGCCATTATTGCCCTTGCCTCAGTTGGTTTTTTAGCAGCTATTCTATTGGCGAGTCTCAATCTCAAAGAGTTTGCAAACTTTTTCCATTTAAGGATATTTCCTTCATAAAAAATATCTCCTAAAATAGCCGGCCCTGAAGTGCTTAATTTCTCATTTGCTAGTTTCAAATCGGCCAGCAATCCCATGTAAACATCTTCCTGAGAATCGTATGCTGGCGAATAGATCGGTACATCAACAGATCCGCTCAATGCCTCAGTGTAAGGAATTGCGCCGAACATATCGGTAAGCAAGGAAAATACCCATGAGCGCATGACCAGTCCAACACCTTCATAATTTGAGTTGGGGCTGATGCCATCTTCAGCACTTTGCAATACAATTCTCTGAAAGTTAATGGCCGCATCGTTGTAAAAGCCCTTCCAGTTGTTGTTGGGCAATGCTGGGGATATACCATAATTATCGCCTTCATTTGAGTAGATATTACGAGTAAGGTGTTGGATCCAAAGTTCGGCAGCATCCAGATTGATGCGCTCGAAACGATCGCGATGCCCCCAGTATCTGTCTACTGATCTTTCTATAGCATAAGGCAGTAAAAATTGTGCACCTATAGTGGTCGGATTGTTAGGATCCGTGTTCATTTCGTCGAAATTGCTCGTGCAGCCAATGGCCACACAAAGTGAAAAGAGCAAAATGACGAAGATATTTTTGAAGTTTATTTTCATGTATGTATTCATTTCCCTAGTATTTAAAAGTTGTATTTGACTATTAGAAGGTGAGTGAAATGTTCATACCCAAGCTTCTCGAGCTAGGTAAC
>DAIQNU010000321.1:0-4203 GCA_036788235.1 Cyclobacteriaceae bacterium | reverse complement strand
CTAAATAACTTTTTCTGGTCTTCAGCCTTGATTCCGGGCCCCTGATCTTTGACATGAATTCGGACTAAGTCATCAGAATAGGTTAGCTTTAAAAATATACTTTTATCTGGAGGTGAGAATTTTATGGCATTAGAAACGAGATTTTCGAAGATCTGGAGCAGATAATTTCGATCCACATATACATACACTTCAGTTTTAACATTATCACTGACTAAGTTTATATTTTTCTTGTATGCTGCTTCCTTAAAATTAACCAATATTTCCTCTGTAATTTCTCGGACATCAATAATTTGAGGCTTTAAGACAACTTTGCTTTCATTAATGGCTTCCAAATCGAGAATCCTATTTATCCGATCTCTTAGTGTATTGGTTGATTTTTGAGCCATTTCAAAATAGCTTTTCTGGTTTTTCGACAGATTACTGTTGTCTTCCATTTCAACCAAGCTTAGCAGACCTTTGATATTGTTAAGTGGGCTACGAAGATCATGGGCTACCATAGCAATAATTTCGTCTTTTTCTTTATTAATATCTTGAAGTTTTTTATTGGTCTTAATCAGTGTTTTCTGACTTTTTTCTATCTCCTTACTTTGTGTTTCAATTTGCATTTTTTGCACAATCAAAGTTTCATTCATTGATTTGGTGCGGATATAGGCAACTACAGCAATTACCAATAATATAAAAAAGACAATTACAGACACTACTAGTACTTGATTTAGCCTTTTTTTGGTGTCTGCTTTTTCTGATTCCAACTTCTTTTCTTTTCTAAGCTGTTGAATTTCAAAATCCTTTTGTTCCAATTCGTAAGTGGCTCTCAGCCGATTCGCCAATCGAATACCAGTTTCATTGATGATAGAATCTTTGATCAAAGCATAATTACGATAATAAATTAAAGCTTGTTGGTGTTCTCCCAGAGCTTCATATATTTTTGAAATAAGCTGATTTAAATCTTTTTGCTCATCCAATAATTCAAATTCTTTAGCCAGCATTAATGATTCACTAGCTATTTTCAGGCTTTTTGTATAATCTTTATTTTGTAAATGAATTTTCGCCATTCCAATTTGATTCCCTATTTGGGCATTTTTTAAATCAATTTTTGAGGCCAACTCTTGCGATTTTTGAAAGCAGGTCATAGCAGAATCATATTTTTCTTGCGCCAGTTTCAATTCGCCAAGATTGTGGTAGCCAATGGCAATGAATGGGTATGAATTATTTGCCTCAAATACATTCAGCGACCAGATGTATTCTTTTTCTGCTTCCGATAAGTTTCCAAGTTTTTTATGAATAAGTCCTAAATTTGCAGCAGTAATGGCCATATTTACAGAGTCTTGATATTGCTCTTTTATAGCCATAGACTTCTGAAAATATTCTAAAGAAGTTTTTCCATCCCCTTGCCGATTGTAAACAATGGCTATATTGTTGTATTGATTGCCAATTTCAACAGAATCATTTAAGGTATAATAGATCTCCAATGATGAATAATACGACTCTAGTGCCCTGGAGTAAAAGCCTTGTTTGTCGAAAAGAATTCCGAGATAATTGTTTGATTCTGCAATGCCTTTTTGATCATCATTGGCTGAGTATATATCAAGCGCATGTTCCAAGTACTCCTTAGCCTTTGTAAACTCAGTACGATTAGAATAAAATACACCTGCACTAAGTAATGCATCTGCTAATAGCAGGCTATCATCTTGTGCTTTTTGAATCTCAATATTTTTAAGTAGTATTTTTTCCGCTTCTACTTGCTGGCCTATGTCGTGATATAAAAAACCCAACTTATTGAAAGCCATATATTTTTTACCAGACGAATTTAATTTCTCAGCAATCTTGATGGCTTTTTCTAGTAACAATATAGCTGAATCTGGCTTCGTGTGCCGATAGTCTTCAGCTTGGTTTATATATTCTTCTAAGATGGTAGAATCTCTCGAAATCTCATTTGCAAAGAGATTATTTCCTAAAACAGGTTGGACGATTAATAATAATAAAAAACTCCAAAAATACAGTACTGTATTAATGACAAGCATGGTGTTGGTTGGTTAAGCTCAGTATAAATAACGTAATTACTACACTTATAGTCAAAATTTTTTAGAATTGTTTAAATGCATTATAACAAGTTGATGTAAGATTTGCAGCCTTAATAATCATATAAACTATAGTTGTGCCTACAATATTTATTGCCCAAAATAGCTTCAAGCGCATTTTCCAATTTCAAAAGTTTGAAAATAATGGTAATCTTGGCCGTAAAGTCTGAAATTTGCAAGATTTTTATATTAATCTGTAAGCTGACTTTGGACTTTCACACACCGGGCAAGTGTAGTCTGCAGGTAATTTTAGGAATGAAGTTCCCGGAACTATCCCTGCAGAACGATCACCAAATCTTTCGTCATATACAGTCATACAATTAGAACATTGATATTTTCGATGCTGACCGCTTTTCATTTCCGGAGTGGCCTCGGTATTTTCTCCATTTTTTTTTGTATCGAGCTGGTCGTAGTATTTGTAACTAAGTTCTATCAATAAAGGAGGTAGAGTTTCTAAGGCCACATGCTTTACATAATATAAATACTCCGATGTATTAGGATTGAAGTCTCTGGAATATAATATATTAAAAATGTCAGGGTCTTTGTCTCTACTTTTAGGAACCTTCTCTATCACAATGGAAGTGAAGAGTACCATATGCCGTATTTTTATAGAAAAAGACAGGCCATAAGTGCTAATATCCTGCTTGTCCAAAGCCCTTACAAGGTAGTTTTTGATTTCAAGAGCCTCTTCATCCATTACAGGTAGGTGCCAGTTGAGTTCTAAAGAGCTGTGTCTGATATTGATGCCGTATTTACCAAGTAGCTTTTCCCAGCTGAGCCGATCTTTTTCGGCTATGCCTCGAACGATGAGCGATTTCCAGGGAGTCAAGCTCAGCTTTCCTATGTTGGTTTCCATACATAATGCACATAAAGCCTTTAGGAAGTTAATCGCAAATTTGTTGTTTCGCCAATACAAACCCAACCAGTATTTGCCGCCAGCTATCCGGTTCATGCCTTCATAATAGGGCGAATTGCCCCCTGGGTAATTTAATTCCTGATCTACTATTTGGGTATTAAGAACGAGATTTTCTTTGGCTTTTTGGTAAATTTCAGCATAAGGAAGACCGGCACTGTGGGGGCTTAATTCTTCAATGGCTTTAGCGAGTTTGGCCAAGTCATAGCCAAATACCAAATCTGGAGCACACCATGGTTTACTGTCTATTTCCGAAAAACGTAAAAACACAAACCAGAAATTCTCATGGTTGGAAGCTACAAAATTGATGTTTCCGGTAAACAAGGGTACGAGGCTCTGCACCGGATCTGTAATATTGATTTTTACTTTTGGCTTATAATCGAAAGTATCTAATATGTAATGGTAAATATGTGATGCCAGCCAATGTGTTGTGGGCATTACATCTAGTGCAGTGTAAGAGCTTACAATATTTTGAAATTCCTCTCCATCGGTATCATAGTTGGTTTGAATAGATTGGAAGGTTTGAGCCAATACTTCCAGATTTTTATCATGAAGAGGAAAAAGTATGTCTTGCCGTGAGCCTAAATGAATATATTGCGTACCCAGATCACTGGCGGTTTGAATTATTTTTTGAAAATCGCCGGGAGAAATAATGCCGCCCTTTACAAAGACCCTAACCAGATCGGACTTTTTTAATGGATCAAATATTTGTCTGGTTCCCATGGTTTCAACTGTCATGATGTAAAAAATTTAAGCAATTACCGGCAGCATAGCCAATTGCTGATCCATTATATTTTTAATTTCAGGCTTGCAACTTCCACAGCCAATACCTGCACCAGTTTGTTGACAAAGCTGCCGGAAGTCTGAAACACCAGATGCTATTGCCTTTTCAATGTTACCAGACCCTACATTTCCACAGGAGCAAACCAAATTACCCATTACCTGCTCTTTCGTCGATTGTCCCCGGAGTAACTCCTGTCGCTTTTCTGATAGTTCTGTTTTTTCTTCGATCAGGCTTTTAAACTCCGCAAACTCTGTTTTGTCACCCATCAGTATGGCACCCACCAATCGATCCTGAAAAACAATGCATTTTTTGTAATAACGCTCTGCCGTATCTATCAGCAATATTTCTTCATAGCCTTCAGCATTGGCTGGTATTTCAGGCATGCCCACCGAACAAAGGTCAAGATCAGCAAATTTAAGGATATTCAT
>DAIQNU010000320.1:0-4218 GCA_036788235.1 Cyclobacteriaceae bacterium | reverse complement strand
TTGCCCAGGTGTTTGTCACCTGCTTGTTTCATTTTGGTCAAGGTTTCTTTTGTTAACACTTTGTCTGCATCTTTGAGCCTTTTAACAACATAGTGCCCATCTTCTCCGCGTTTTATCCAGGATTCAAGCGGCGTCAGCTTTACGGGTTGAATGGCTTCATAAACAAAAAATTGACCGTCAATTTCATAAATTATTCCCATATGACTGTATCTGGAGTCAGTCGCAAGTTGAATGGCTTGACTTTGCCGGGAGGTTGAAGTCTGAAAAATAATGTCACCACTACGGAGTTTCTGTCTATCAAACTGATCTGCTTTTTCAACATGTCCGCCAGAGCAGCCAAAGACGAATGTAAGAACAATGAAGAATGGTATGGCAATTTTCATTTGCTACCTGTTTTTCAAGACTAAAATTGGCTCCAAAAATCTACCGAACAGCTTTTTCATGGTTAAAAATTTCCATTTCAAAAATATCACTAAAGTGTTCCAGAAGCTTCGTTTCCACCTCAGCCATATTTACCGGTTTGCCCAGTTCTTTGTCCATGGAGGTTACGGCCTTATCACTTATGCCGCAGGGTACTATATTGCCAAAGTAGTCCAGGTTGGCATTTACATTAAAGGCAAATCCATGCATGGTTACCCACCGGCTGGTGCGCACACCCAGGGCGCATATTTTTCTGGGATTTTCCTTTTTTTCATGGTCGAGCCATACGCCGGTAAGACCCCCGATTCGGCCTGAAATAATTCCAAAATCTGCCAGTGTGCGGATTATGGCTTCCTCTATGTAGCGGAGGTATTTATGTATATCGGTAAAGAAATTGTCTAAATCAATAATAGGATAACCGACCAGTTGGCCGGGGCCATGGTAGGTGATGTCACCACCCCGGTCGATTTTATAAAAAATGGCTTGCTTTTCTTTGAGCCCTGCTTCGTCGAGCAGAAGATGTTCGGCTTTGCCACTTTTACCCAAAGTATACACATGCGGGTGCTCTAAAAACAGCAGATAATTCGGAGTAATCGTTTGTTCAGCTTCCGGCAGATTTCTGTTAGCGGTTTTAATGGCTACAATTTCAGTAAAAAGCGCTGTCTGGTAATCCCAGGCTTCTTTATAGTCCAGTGTACCCAAATGCCTGAATTCTACTTTTTTGTTTATTTTACTATTCACCGCTTAAGCTGGTATATACGATTCTAACATTTTAAACTCCTTTTCCGGCTGTAGGGTTAGTTTTTCTATAGTTGCTGGTACCAGCACTGCTTCGCCTTTTTTCACAGGTATGGAACCGCCAGACCATGATAACGTCAATGCACCATCCATACACACATAAATCTTGAAACTGTCCAGTCCGCCAAAATCGCGCTCTACAGTCTTGTCGAAATGCAGTCTGTTGGTTTCAAAATACTGGCAATCCACCAGTTTCACTACTTCATTTTTTACTTTCTTGTACAGAGTCTTGTACTCGTCATAAGTTTTATAGTCGATGGCATCCAGTGCTTCCTGGGTGTGCAAATCCCTTTTATTTCCCTGGGCGTCTACACGATCGAAATCGTAAATGCGATAGGTAATGTCAGAAGTCTGCTGAATTTCGGCCAGAAGGCAACCTTTGCCAATGCTGTGAACACGGCCAGCCGGAAGAAAAAATACATCATCGTCATTTACATCTACCCAATTGAGCACATCCATGATGGTGCCATCTTCAATGTGCTTGAGGTATGAGTTAGCATTCAGCTCTTTTACAAAGCCTGCATTGAGCTTGGCACCCTGATCGGCCTGAAAAATGTACCACATTTCGGTTTTGCCAAATGAATCATGACGTTTTTTAGCCAATTCATCATCGGGATGCACCTGAATGGAAAGGTCATCGTTGGCATCAATAAATTTGACGAGCAGGGGAAATTCATTGCCGAATCGCTCAAAAACACGCTTGCCGACAAGGTCGCCCTGATAGCTTTCAATAAGCGTGACCAGGTCTTTGCCTTTAAGGGCACCCTCACTTACAACAGATATATTGCCATTCACTCCGGATATTTCCCAGGTTTCGCCACAATTGGGAAGATTTCCAAAATCTTTGCCCATTATTGTTTTAATTTTTTGACCGCCCCAAATTTTATCTTTAAATATGGTACTGAATTTTAGTGGATATAGTGCTGCCATTTGCTGAGTAGGTTGAGATTCTAAAAAAATGTAAGTAGAAAATATGGGCAATAATATAAAAACAGGTGAAGAAGGCGAAATGCTGGCAGTGGAATATTTGCAGGCAAAGGGATTTGAGATTTTGCAGCGAAACTACAGATCGGCTCGATCAGAAATTGATATTATAGCCAAAGATGGCCCGGTGCTTGTTTTTGTGGAAGTAAAATTAAGATCCATGCAAGGTTTCGGGTTTCCGGAGGAGGCTGTGAATGACAAAAAGTGGGAAATGATTATGCAAGGTGCCGAGAGTTATATCGAAAGTGCTGGCTGGAGCGGCGCCATCCGCTTTGACATTGTGTCGATAGTGAAGAAAAAAAAGATAGAAATAGTTCATTTTGAGGATGCCTTGAGCTAGGATTGAGGATTGAGGATTGAGGGAAGAGGATGGAGGATGCTCGAAGCTGGATGAGAGAGGTGAGATGAGCGATGAAGATATAATAGCTCAAAGCAAAAAGCTCGTAGCTCAGAGCTCGTTAGACTCCCTGTCGGTTCTTCTCTATTACCCATCACGCATTACGCATCATGGATTAAGCTTCCAACCATTATTATTTCCCATAAGTTGACATTGAAATAAAACTTTTTACCTTTGTTGTCCTTTTCGTAAATGCACTAATGAAAAAACTAATTATCATTTTATGGGTTTTTATGGCAGCGGCGGTTTTAAGTACCGGTATAAGTCATACTCCTGTATTATCAGATGATGAAATTATCAATGAACATCGTGATAAAGATGCGAAAGGTGAGGAATTGCCTGGTAAATATTTTGTGCAACTCCATAAAACATTAGTACCGGTAGTTAGTATTTTCATTCCTTTTCCTAATACACAATTTTTTAAGCTTAACGTGCCAGCAACGGTACGCATCAATCCTGAGAATCTTGAGGCCATGGTGCCTCCCAATTATTTAGCAATATTATTTCAACGTATTATATCACCCAATGCCCCCTAAAGGCTTTCTGATTCTACCTTTATTATCAATAACTCATAAATTTTATTTCTAATTTTTTACTAAAAACTAATTCGCTATGCGCAACAAAGGTGCAATAGTATTTCTTACAGTGATCGTAACATTGCTGTGTATATACTACTTATCGTTTACTTTTATTTCAAAAAATGTCAGTACCAAAGCCACAGTATATGCAACGGATGAAAGTGGCAATACAGATCTGGCGAAAAGACAGGCTTACTTAGATTCTGTCTGGACTGAGCCAGTCTTCAATTTGCTAGGTATGAAATATACCTACAAAGACATTAAGGAAACTGAATTGAGCCTGGGTCTGGACTTACAAGGTGGCATGCATGTCACGCTTGAAATTTCTCCAGTTGATATATTGAGAGGATTAAGTGGAAACAGTGAAGACCCAAACTTTCAGGCAGCCATAGAGCGCGCCGACCAATTGCAGCGTCAAAACCCTGGTGACGAATACGCGTCACTATTTCAGCGTGCATTCAAAGAGGTGAATCCAGATGGAAGATTGGCTCCTGTTTTTGCCCATTCAGGCAATAGAGGCCGCATAAGTTTTGATACTTCCGACGATGAAATCATGCGAATTATCCGTCAGGAAATCGACCAGGCTGTAGACCGATCTTTCGAAATCCTACGTACAAGGGTTGACAGATTTGGTACTTCTTCACCAAATATTCAAAAACTACAAGGTTCTGGACGTATTCAAATCGAATTGCCAGGTGTTGAAAACAGCGAGCGCGTACGAAAATTACTACAAGGTGTAGCTCGATTGGAATTTTGGCAAGTATATGACCTTAGAGAGTTGGACGCCTCTCTCATGGCCATTAATGCCAGACTTGTAGAAGAAGAGTCTGCTAAAAAAGGCAGTACCTCCAGAACTGATACTACAGTCGACAAAGCAGATGATGATCTGGCATTGGCCTTACAAGATGAACCAACTGAAGAAAGTGCCCTTGCTGATGATGAAGAAGATGAACTTGAATCTTTACTTGAATCAGATACAAGTTCGCTAGAAGATGATGTAGATAGCCCTGAGATTTCACAGTTTTTGCAAATGATCAATTA
>DAIQNU010000319.1:1315-4265 GCA_036788235.1 Cyclobacteriaceae bacterium | reverse complement strand
AAGTAAGCATTAAAAAATGGCTAATGCCTAGCTTACGATAAAAAGTCTCGAACTCAGCCAAAGTAGCTGCGTGGCCATCATTGACTACAACAATGGGTCGTTGACATTTATCGGACCAATCAAAATGTTCGATACCCTTGAGGCGCTCCGGCATATGTAGAATCATTTTGTTCTGGCCATCTACCAATCCAGGAGCCGAAATTCCACAAAACAAGATATTCCTCTTAGCTTCAATGGAATTAGACATATCTTGAATAAGAGTAACAATGTTCTTCCTCCATTTGGGTAAGTCTTTTGAGTAATCGCTGGTATCCATTACATTTTTCTCCAGAAGATTTCCTTGTGCGTTCAAAAGACACCATTTAATCTGCGTTCCTCCAATATCGATTCCCAAGAAATGGTTAGCCATATCTTATATCTTAAAACTGCCCTTCACTAATGCACCATCCTCCATCAACCGCTAGTACTTGTCCTGTAGTAAAGCTTGATTGTGGGTGCAAAAACATTAATACGGCATTATTTATATCTTCTGGTTTACCGGGCCTACCACCATCCAAAGGCTGTTTGGTCTTCAAAAAGTTTAAAATTTCCTGATCTTGTGCTGCCCTTTGCGCCATGGGGGTTATGAACAAACGTGGTGAAAGCACATTCACTTTTATATTATTTGAAGCATAATAGGCGGCAATAGATTTTGAAAACCCGATTATAGCAGACTTTGCAGCTGCATAAGCATGAGTTGTAAAAAATTTTGGAGAAGGGGAAGTTCCCAAAACGGAGCCCATATTTAAAATGGTGCCTGACCTATTTTCTTTAAGAAAATAGTTGATCATTGTCTGATTAGACAACATCATGGAAGTAAGGTTGAGTTCCAGAGTTTTATTCCATCCTTCTAGTGTAAGTTCGTGTAATGGCCCGTCACCCCATTTTCTACCGCTCCCACCAGCTACATGGAACAGTCCGTTTACAGGTCCAAAGTTTCGAACAGCGGCTTCAATAGCCTGTTGCATGGTGGTGGGATGGGTTGCATCTCCAGAAATTACAATGCTGTTACGGCCCAATATTTCGTTTGCTATATGGCAACTATCTATACTGCGACCCACTACGACTACCTTTGCGCCATTTTCGACCAATACCATTGCAGATGACAGGCCCATTCCGGAAGTGCCACCCATAATTATAAATACCGTATTTGTAAAGTCCATTGTTTCTTTTTATATACAAAAGGCTATAAAGCCCAAACCTTATCGTTTTTGGAATAGTTCATACAGGAAATAAATATACTTGGTACTGGAAGGTATTTCCGGGCTTGAGTCATACCGATCTCTGAAGTGAAATAACCTGAAAGGGTTAGTTCTTTCAGTATATCAAAATAGTGCGGGTCTGCATCTTCATTACCTTCATTATTTAGTCGATGCGTTATAGCTTCGGCTTGTACTGCGGCCAATAACTCCTCTCGCAATGGAGCTTTGGCCTTTATAAAGGAGCTGGAAAATGTTTTTGAAGACAACAAATCTAAAGTGTTAAGACCACTGACCAATATTTGTTGATTTTCCTCGCTCATGCAGTCGTTGTAGATTACTAATATATAATCTCCTATTTTTGCTGCCTTAGCCCCTGGAACTTCTGCTGTAGTTGGTATAATTGTTTCCCCTATTTCATTGAGAAGGTCTAGGTCTGTTTCCGTAAGCCTTTCTCTAACGGAAGGCTTGTATTCGCAACTGTTTAAGAAGCCGGCACTAGGAAGTAAAAAAGCTGCTCCTGCACTATAACCTATTTGCTGTATAAATGTTTTTCTTTTCATCTTATAGGTTCATTTTTTTCAATTCGCTCACTGCAAAATCTGCAGCCCTTGCCGTTAGAGCCATGTAAGTTAAGCTTGGGTTTTGACAGGCACTGGAGGTCATACATGCACCATCTGTAACAAAAACATTTGGAGCTCCCCAAACCTGATTGTTACCATTTAAAACAGACGTCTTTGCATCTCTGCCCATTCTGGCTGTTCCCATTTCATGGATATTTAAACCAATATTTCGGAACTCTTTTTTGTCGATTATATTCTTAAACTTCATTTGATCCAGCATTTCTGTAGCGGTTTGTATCATGTCTTGCGTCATGACCCTTTCATTTTCTTTGTATTCCGCATCAATCTCCAATAAGGGCATGCCCCAGGCATCAATTTTATCATTGCTTAGGCTTACTTTATTGTCATGATGGGGGAGACATTCACCCATTCCGCTAAAGCTGAATTTCCAAGGTCCTAGTTGGGTTTGGTCTTGCTTAAGATCGAATCCTATGCTTGTTTTAGTAGCTTCACTAAAAGGAGCCCTGGAACCTCCACAGGCATAGGAATAGCCGCGTTTAAAGCTAGTCTGATGGTCGGTGCCAAAGTTCCGAAACCTTGCCAAATATGTACCTGTTGGCCGTCTACCGGAATAGTACTTGTCATCCAATCCGTCAAATTCGCCTTCAACCTTACAATTGTAATTATGATCCATTAGGTTGTGGCCTAGTTCTCCGGAGTCATTGCCCATACCCTCTGGAAATCGGTTACTTTTCGAGTTCATGAGCAATAAGGTAGAATTAAGGGTGGAACCATTTACAAAGATAATTTTAGCGTAATATTCAATAACCTCTTTTGTGTTGGTATCTATTATGCGCACACCTGTGGCCTTACCACCATCTTCATCATACAAAATGGTCTGCGCCACAGAATAGGGTCTCATGGTTAAGTTTCCTGTAACTTCTGCTGCTGGTAGCGTAACTGCATTGCTGCTGAAATAGGCACCAAAGGGGCAACCTCTGCTGCAGAGGCTTCTATATTGGCAAGGGCCTCTGTTATTATGACGAACAGTCAAATTGGCTGTTCTAGAAATTACTAGATGCCGGTCATTATATAGTTTACCAAGAGTTTGCTTTACATGTTTCTCCAAACAGTTCATTTCCATCGGAG
>DAIQNU010000319.1:0-1305 GCA_036788235.1 Cyclobacteriaceae bacterium | reverse complement strand
GAGGAAGAAACTCTCCATCTGGAATTTGCGGTAGTTGGTCCTTATTACCACTTATGCCCGCAAATTTTTCTACATAACTGTACCAAGGGGCAATCTCCTTGTAGCGAATGGGCCAATCCACCGCGATACCTTCTTTATCATTTGCCTCAAAATCCAAGTCGCTCCAACGTTGAGTCCAACGGGCCCATAACAGTGATTTCCCGCCCACTTGATAACCCCTTATCCAGTCAAAAGGCTTTTTTTGTTCGTAAGGATGTTCCTTATCCTTTACAAAAAACTTTTCTGTGGCTTCATTAAAGGCATAGCATCGGCTTACCACTGGATTTTCATCCTGTATCTTTTGTGGAATGTTACCTCGATGTTTAAACTCCCATGGATGCATGGTGGCGGTGTCATAGTCTTCAATATGTTTAATCATACGCCCGCGCTCTATTACTAAAGTCTTAAGGCCTTTTTCACATAATTCTTTGGCAGCCCAGCCACCACTTATTCCTGAACCAATAACGATAGCATCATAAGTATTTTCTTTTGTGGCTCTAACGTTTATGTACATAGGTAATGCTGGAAGTTTAATACTATTTTTACTTTGGCTTAATTTGAGTTCTTTACAATTTGAGTGATAAGGCCTGATACCTTCTCTTTAAGAATAAGTTTTTTATCACCATTTGGTAGAAGTTCACTTTTGATGATAAAGTGCTCATCATCGTAGGATTCCCATTTTTTTTCACTTTCTTTTGGGTCATCCCCCCGCCAGTCATCAAGTATCACGGGTTCCCAAGTTTTGCTGTCAGCCGATTTGAAAGCTGCATCCAATATGGAATTCACAACATAACCATCATAGAAATTTTCCATAGGCTGTTTTTTTTCCTCAATGGAGTTGAACATATCTGTGAACATATGCGGGTAGCCTAGTTCATGGGACTCGTCTCCTACAGGAAACAGCCATCCTGAATTAGATTCCGCTTTTTCAGCCACATAACCTTCATTTCCCTTCCCTGTAGTGAACATTTCAAAACCTGTACGGAGAAAACTATTAACCCAAATGGTGCCCTCTGTTCCCATCACTTCGTCCCTCAAATCCATTCCGCCCCTAAACGTCCAGCTAACTTCAAATTGGCCAATGGCACCATTTGCATACTTTACTAAGCCAATGGCATGGTCTTCGGCATCAATAGGGTGGACTTGAGTATCTGCCCAGCACATGACTTCTATTGGTTTAACATTTTTCCCGATGAAATTCCTACTTATTTCCACACAGTGGCAGCCCAAATCAATAATAGCACCCCCACCAGACTTTTCCTTATC
>DAIQNU010000318.1:0-4290 GCA_036788235.1 Cyclobacteriaceae bacterium | reverse complement strand
GCTATTTGCTCTCGCTGATATATTCTTGTGATTCCGTACTGTTAAAAAATACAGGGTGGTCGAGTTTTTTGGCGATTCTATATACGGCATTCACACAACCTACATGGCTGTATGCTTGAGGGAAATTGCCCCATTGACTGCCAGTAGCTGAGTCTACATCTTCACTAAACAATCCCAAATGGTTGCTAAACTTTAGAAGATTTTCGAAGCGCTCAATGGCCTCACTCGTGCGACCTACCAAAGCTAATGCTTCGACATACCAGAATGAACATACCAGGAAAGTTGTTTCCGGCTCACCAAAATCATCTTTATGTTTATATCTGTAGAACAATCCTTCTGCTGACATCAGCTCCTGCTCATGTACTTTAAGGTGCTGACGTGCACGCTCAGAGTTGGGGTTCAGGTAGTTCATCATGATCAATTGCAATGAACTTGCATCGAGGTTTTTTGACCCAATAGCCTGTGTATAAACACCGCGTTCTGGATCGTAACAAGCCTCTATTTTCTCAGCTGCATAAGCTTTCATTCTACGGGCTTGGTCAGCCATCTTAGGATTGTTAGTAGCCCGGGCTATTTCTAATGCCGCACTAGCTCCTGCCCAATGAAACAAGTAAGTATAACAATGGTATTGCGCAAACTCGCGAAACTCCCACAATCCGGCATCGGGTTCATTCATCGTCTTGCTAATCATTTCCAGCAGGTCATACAAAAGGTCATCGGACTGGGTACGCTCTGAATCAATAAATCGCATGTCGACATAAAGCGGCAAAAGCGAAGTCAATACCTGTCCGTACACATCATTTTGCTTATGCGTGTAGGCCTGGTTACCAATACGCACCGGCTTATTGCCCAGGTAACCATCGAGATCAGTCACCTCTTCGTCAATCTGCGATTCACCGGTAATTTTGTATAAAGGTTGAAAACGTCCTTTTCTATTGCTATAAATATTGGCTATATAATTAAAATAGCGCTCCATTTCTTCAAAATGGCCAATATTATTAAAGGCATTCAATGTATAATAGGTATCGCGCATCCAGCAATATCGATAATCCCAACAGCGACCACTACCGGGTGCCTCAGGCAGAGAAGTTGTGGTTGCGGCTATAATAGCCCCGGTATCTTCAAATTGGTGTATCTTCAGAACCAGCGCTGATCGTATAACTTGTTTTTGATAAAACTTACTGATACTGGTACTCTTGACCCACCTACGCCAATATCTACGTGTTTGCCTTAGAAACTCTTCGCTGGTACTTTCCAAAGGTGCTTCCAGGGGTGCTCCATAGGTCAAAACCAAATATTTTGCCTCGTTGATCAATACAGGCATATCTGAATTGATGTAGGTAAGTGGAATATTGGCTGTAAGCCTCACATTTTGTCCAAGTCCTGCAAATTCAATATGGTTGCTCCCTACGTTTACAACAGGCTCCTTTTTACCATAATCACCTACAGGTGCACATTTTACCATCACCCTTGGCGATCCTGATATAGGCTCAATTTTTCGTATGAGCATCAGTGGTCTGAAGTAACGTTCGAAATTAAAAAATCTGGGGGCGAAATCGGTAACCCGATAGCTCCCTTCGCTGCTTTCAATTTCAGTGCAAAGTATATTGGTATTTTCTACATAATATTGGTGGCTCTTAAAATCCTCTTCACAAGGTTTGAGCGAAAATTCGCCGCCCCTTTCTTTATCAAGTAGACCCCCGAAAATAAAACTACTATCGAACCGGGGCCAGCACATCCACACTACATTGGTTTTTTTGTCGACTCCGGCTAAAAATCCGCAATTACCGATTACACCGAAATCATATACATGTCGCGCCATATTGAAGAATTTTTATGGTTTGAGGTTAAAAATGAATTACCATGGCAAGATACAATCCATTTTTTTACAATTCTGTTAATTTTCCAAATAAAAAAATAAGGCTGCCAGTTTTTAGGGGTCAGCCTTATAAGTATAATGTATAAAGTCAGTTTATTTTAATTGGAAGCTTTATAGTATTTCATAGCTTCGGGCATAGCGGCATTTAAGTCATTGATTCGGCGCTGATCAGATGGGTGTGTTGACATGAATTCTGGCGGTTTTGCCCCACCACTCATTTCAGACATTCTTTTCCAAAAACCAGGTGCTGCATTTGGATCATAACCAGCAATGGCCAGAAAAATAAGGCCCATGCGGTCTGCTTCAGATTCGTGCAAACGGCTAAAAGGCATCATAGCACCATAAGTAGAACCTACGGCAAATGCTGTATTGAAAAGCTGCTGAGTAGCTGCGGGTTTTTCGGCCAATGCAACAGAAAGTGCTGCACCTCCAAATTGTTGCGCAAGTCCCTGACTCATGCGTTCACGCCCATGGTTAGCCACTGCATGCGCCACTTCATGCCCCATTACAACGGCTACACCATCAGCGTCTTTGCATACAGGCATTATACCTGTATAAAAAGCCACTTTGCCCCCGGGCATACACCAGGCATTCACAGCGTCGTCATCTAAGAGCACAAATTCCCATTCATAATTTGAAAGTTGGCTTGAAAGATTATTATCCGCCATATATTTTTCTACAGCTTTTTGAAGTCGCGCTCCTACATTTTTAACCATATCAGCTTCACGGCCTTTGGTTACTACTTTGGCATCTTTCAATACCTGTTGGTAACTGGTGTAACTTAAAGGTAGGATCTCAGAATTGGGCACGAGTGAAAGCTGTCGTCTGCCCGTCATAGGCACTGTGGTACATGCATAGACCAACACAGCTACGAGAAAGTAGGATAAGTATTGTTTCATGAGTTTGATATTTGAAATTGAGTCGATTTAATGCTATGAGCATGACCAATAATCATACCTATATTTAGGCAAAGAATTATGTTGGCTTGAGTCGCTCTCATATATAATTGTAATAATAATAAAGTTGCAAATTATACAGTTAAATTGATTAATGCACGACCTTTTGCAAATGAAATACCAAATTTGTCCGCCTATTTTTATTTATGACCCATCCTGCATAATTTGGCATTCGAAACGCAAAACCTATGAAAATACTCGCAATTGGCAGAAACTATACTGAGCATATAGCCGAACTTAATAACGAAAAACCCGACGAACCTGTTATCTTTTTCAAACCCGATACTGCTTTGTTGGTCAACAACAAACCCTTCTACTATCCTGAGTTCTCTACAGATATTCATTATGAAGTAGAAATCGTTCTGAAGATTTGTAAAGTCGGGAAGCATATTGATCCGGCTTTTGCTTACAAATACTACGACGAAATTGGTATTGGCATCGATTTTACTGCACGTGATTTACAACAAAAATCCAAGGACAAAGGTCTACCATGGACTTTGGCCAAAGGCTTTGATGGTTCAGCACCTGTTTCTGCATTTGTACCAAAAAGTAAATTTCCTGACCAAAAAAACATTACCTTTTCACTTTCGCTCGATGGGGTGGAACGGCAAAAAGGGAACACGGGTATGATGCTCTACAGTTTTGAGGAGATAATTGCCTATATGTCCAAATTTATCACACTAAAAAAAGGCGATCTTATATTTACCGGCACACCTAAAGGCGTAGGTGCCATACAGATCGGCAATAAATTAGAAGCTTATATAGAAAATGAGAAAATGCTTGAGGTGGAAATCAAATAAGACTATCCTATTACTGCTAATATTCTGTATCATAATTCCTGTTGTAGAAAGTGCCGCTCAAGATGGTAAATACCTTTTCCCCATAAAACCTGGTCAACAAAATTTTCTGGCTGGTACACTGGGCGAATTGAGGGCTAGCCATTTTCATGGAGGTATAGATGTCCGCACAGGGGGCGTGGTAGGGTTGCCTGTATATGCGTCGGCTGATGGATACATTAGCAGAATAAAAGCCTCTGGAGTGGGTTATGGTAATGTCATTTATTTACATCATCCTGCCCTTCAGTCAACTACAGTATATGCTCATCTCGATGCATTCGAAACCAAGATCGGTGATTGGATGCGGGCTGAGCAGTACAAGGCACAAAAATCTGAATTGGAATTATTCCCTACCCCAGATATTTTTCCGGTAAAAAAAGGGGACATGATTGGTTTGTCTGGTAATTCGGGCAGCTCGGGTGGGCCACACTTGCATTATGAAATAAGAGATGCCGAACAAAGGCCTGAGAACCCTTTGAACTATGGCTTTTCTGAAATTAAGGATAATATACCGCCGATAGTGCAAATGATGGCATTAAAAACTTTAGATATCAATGCGAGGGTATATGGGCAACATGGAAGCTTTGAATTTAACCCTGCGCGTTCGGGTTCTACCTAT
>DAIQNU010000317.1:0-4299 GCA_036788235.1 Cyclobacteriaceae bacterium | reverse complement strand
CAGGATTTTTAAATCTGGCACCGGGAGAGGTGCTGGCATTTACTGAAAACAAAAATCGCTTGCTGGCCGACTATCCCAAAGGCAATGCTGACAAAATTGTGGAAGTGCATCGACTCCCTGCCTGGAACAATACAGATGGAGTGGTGATTTTGCTAAACGCTGTAAACGATACACTTGACTTGCTGGCCTATACCGACAAATTTCACAATCCGATGATTCGGGATAAAAAAGGTGTCTCCCTGGAGCGCATTCATGCCACCTCAGAAACTAACCAGCCAGAAAATTGGACATCGGCGGCTTCGAGTGCAGGATTTGCTACACCTGGTCTACCGAATTCTCAAAGGCGAGATGCTCAACAACATGCCGAAAAAATCATTCAGGTGGTACCGGGTATATTTGCGCCCGACGACCCCGGTAACCGCAATTTTACCAATATATATTATCAATTTGACAATGCTGGCTATACCGGAAGTATCGAAATCTTTGACTTGCAGGGTCGACGTGTCAAAAGCCTTGCCAAAAGTGAGTTATTGCCAGCAGATGGCTTTTTCCGCTGGGATGGTGATGACGATTCAGGCAATAAAGTACGTGTTGGTTATTACCTGATTCATTTGGAAGCTTTTCACCATTCGGGAACCAAAATTATTCAAAGAGAAAAAGTGGCCGTCGCCGGCATTTTCTAATCTAAAAACTATAGTTTTCCGGTTTCCTATTACCAACTTAAGCCCTTAAACTTGGGCTGTATTCCTTCACCGTGTCTATAAAGCAGCGCACTTTGTCAGGATCCGTATCGGGATATACGCCGTGACCAAGGTTAGCAATGTGTCTTCGTGGACCAAATTCATCGAGCATGGCGCGGGTATGTTTTTTGATGTCATCAAACGAACCATACAAAACTGCGGGATCCAGACTTCCCTGTAGCGTTTTATCAGCTCCAATAAGTATTCTGGATTCTGTTATATTCATTGTCCAGTCAATTCCTATAATGTCGCATTGTGTACGACCCAATGCTGCCCTGGCTCCATCTGCGCCTTTAGCAAAAACCGTAATGGGTGCCATGTTCACCTCACTGCATATTTTTTTAATGTAAGGCAGTGCCCATTGTTCGTACTGTTCGCCAGACAACACGCCGGCCCATGAATCAAAGAGTTGCACCAGATTGGCACCTGCAGCGATCTGACCATTCAGATATACAATGGTGCTATCCGTTATCATTTCCAGTAGTTTTTTGGCAAGCTCCGGATTAGAATACATTAGTTTGCGTGCCTGAGAAAAGTCTTTACTCCCTTTGCCCTCGGTCATGTAGCAAAATATGGTCCATGGAGCACCGGCAAAACCGATAAGTGGCACCCGGCCATTGAGTTCTTTTTTGGTGATTTTAATAGCCTCATACACATAATTGAGGTCTTCCTCGCCTGCAATACGCAATTGTCGCAGGTCATCGGCAGTATTGACGGTCTTATGAAAAACGGGGCCTTTGGCTTCAATCATTTCATAAGGCAAGCCCATGGCTTCCGGTATAACGAGGATGTCAGAAAAAATGATGGCAGCATCAGTTCCCAATAAATCCACAGGTTGAATGGTGACTTCGGCTGCCAGGTGTGGTGTCTTTACCAACTCTATAAATCCACTCACCGAAGCTCTTACATCTCTGTATTCTTTTAGAATTCTTCCGGCTTGACGCATCACCCACACAGGCGTTCGATAAGTGTCTTCACCACGGGCAGTTTTTATTAATAAATCATTTTGTAATTCCATATATCTTTTGATGAAGCTATATTGATAATTTGTACTGTAACAAAAGCCTAAAAAGGTGGTTGATGTTCAATGAAAACCTGATAACTTGACGCGAAAATACATAAAGGCATTAAAAAGAAAGTACAAATGGTAAAAACAATCATAGAAACTCCAAATGCTCCCGAGCCCATTGGCCCATATAGCCAAGCAATAATGGCCAATGGCACCTTATACGTTTCGGGACAAATAGCCCTCGATCCGGTTACCATGCAAATAAAAACAGACGATGTTGAGGCACAAACGCACCAGGTAATGAAAAATCTACGAGCCATTCTTGCTTCAGCTGAATTAAGCTTTAGAGATGTAGTCAAATGCAGCATTTTTGTAAAAAACATGGATGACTTTGCAAAAATAAATGCAGTATATGGTGAATATTTTGATACCATGACTCCTGCTCGAGAAACAGTAGAGGTAAGTCGACTTCCAAAAGATGTATTGGTAGAAATTTCTTGCATTGCTGTAAAATGAGCTTTTGGCCACTGATTTCTGAAACCATTGTAGGGTCGAGCTCAAAAGCAGACTTAATAAAAAAATTAAAAATAGCCACACTGGAACCTGATGAAATAAAACCAGATGGGGAAGAAGGGCTGAAAATTCTGTTTAATGGCACCGTGCAATCCGAATATTTCAGGATTTCTTTATTGCTTAAACGTCCCAACAATTTTGTACCACTTATACGTGGTCATATAGAATCTACTAATACCGGAAGCATTCTTTTTTTAAGATTTAGCCTTTTTCCATCTACCCGAACCTTGCTAATATTCTGGTCGGTGCTATGCTTTTTATTTACCTTGTTTTTTGCTATTCCGTACCAGGCTTATTTGTACGCAGCGATTACTTTCGGACTGGGTGTAGTCAATTATGTCATTTCTGTTGAGAATTTTCGTACTCAGGTTAGGAAAAGCCGAAGAGCACTCATAAAGGCTCTGGAAGACTAAATCATCAAAAAGCTTGAGCCAAAGGTACATTTGAGCTCTCGCTTGACTATATTTGCCCTCTGCAAAAACATTATTTTTTATACACCATGGGTAAAATCCTCGTTACTGGCGGCGCTGGTTATATCGGCTCGCACACCGTAGTAGAACTTCAGCAATCAGGCTATGAAGTGATCATCGTAGACAATCTCTCAAACTCAGATGCTTCTGTAATCGACCGAATAGAAAAAATATCAGGAATCAGACCACAATTCGAAGTTTTTGATCTTTGCGAAAAAAATTTGGTGGATGCACTGTTTAAAAACAACACCATTGATGGTATCATCCATTTTGCCGCTTCAAAAGCCGTGGGTGAATCCGTTGAAAAGCCACTGCTGTATTATCGCAACAACCTGCAATCGCTGATAAATCTGCTTGAAGCGATGCAAATATACAAAGTAGCCAACATGGTTTTTTCTTCTTCTTGTACTGTCTATGGCCAGCCTGAAAAACTACCCGTGACAGAAGATGCGCCTGTACAAATGGCACTTTCACCCTATGGCAATACAAAACAGATTTCCGAAGAAATCATTAAGGATACCGTTAAAGCCATTCCGGATATTAAAGCCATTGCCCTTCGTTATTTCAATCCGGTGGGTGCCCACGAAAGTGCACTGATTGGCGAGCTCCCCATTGGCGTTCCGCTAAACCTGATGCCGTTTATTACCCAAACAGCCATTGGTCTGCGCGAAAAGCTTATGGTTTTTGGCAGCGATTACGCTACCCCGGACGGTACTTGCGTTCGTGATTACATACATGTGGTAGACCTTGCTCGCGCCCATGTGATCGCTGTAGAGAGGATGCTGAAAAATAAAAATAAAAAGAACTACGAATACTTCAATCTGGGTACAGGTACAGGATCTACCGTTTTGGAAGTAATCAAATCTTTTGAAAAAACCAGCGGCCAAAAGCTCAACTATCAAATCATAGATCGTCGTGCAGGTGATGTGGAAAAAATATATGCCGATACCGATTTTGCCAATGCAGAATTGGGGTGGAAAGCCGAGAAGGGACTGGATGACATGACGGCCTCTGCCTGGAAATGGGAAAAGTATTACCGTGAAGTTCTTTCAAAGGCTTGATTAATCAGGGATTTACCATAATCAGGATAATTTCAGATTTTGGAATGCGTTATTAAAACGCATTTCTCAACACCGTCTTGATAGAATACATTTAACTGAATGACGGATTGCTGCTGATTTAAACGGTTTAGGGAAAAGACCTTTTTTAAAATTGCGGGTATGAAAATTTGTTTTTATGGCGTTGGGGGTGTTGGCGGGTATTTCGGAGCCTTGGTAGGCAATCATTTCAAAGATGAACATGAAATTTACTTTGTGGCCAGAGGAAGTCACAAAGAGGCCATTTGTGCAGAAGGTTTGATACTAAAAAAAGATGGTGTTGAAACGGAGATAAATTTTTCACCGGATCTATGCACCGATAACCCAGCCAGTTTGCCCATTTGCGACATCATTATCTTATCTGTTAAAGCTTATGATCTGCCCAATGCAGCCCGGGAAATTGCCAACAT
>DAIQNU010000316.1:0-4307 GCA_036788235.1 Cyclobacteriaceae bacterium | reverse complement strand
AATAGTGTGAACAATGTGACTACAATCCAGAATTTCCACCAAAACGAAGGCCCGAAATAAGCTATGAGTTGCAGCAATACATAGAGTAATAGTCCACCCATTATAGCTGCTAGAAAATATCCCTTCAATTTATCAACCCAAAAGGTTTTTACAGTAGTTTTATTGAACCCAAATCGTTCTTCAATGACAAAAGTATCGTACAACTGAAAAGGGATATTCAGCAAATCAGAGATCAGCATAAGTAAGCCAAAATAAAGCAGCGAAATGAAAATCTCATTACCAGAAAGAGTGCGGGTAAATTCATCAAACCAGCCAAAAAATCCCAATGCCATCAAAATAAAGGTTACTAAAAAGCTAACAGAAGAGCTCAAAAACCCAAATTTCATGTTTGCTTTAGAGTAGTCTATGGACTTTTTATATTTTTCTTCCTCATATACATCGCTGAGCTCTTCAGGCAATTTCCTGCTTAGCTGGGCATAATTGAGCCATGAAAGTACTTTCTCAATGGCAAAACTTAGCGCCATAATAGCCAGCAAAACATACAACACAATCTCTGGTTTCATTTTTGGTGTTAGATAAAATCGACGACAAAAGTAGCGAATTATCTTAGTATTTGAGCAATACTAGCTGAACACTATGTGATATACTATAAAATAATTGCTTGTAATGTCATCCAATAATATTCTCAACCATCCTTACATAGCACTTCAGGTCGGAATTTGATTAGAACCTGGGACAAGGAATTCTACGAACATTCTTTGGTGGCTTACGGGGATCACCCAAAAAGAAAGCATATGAAATAGATATCTCATGGGCACCACCTGTACGTACTGAGAGTGCAGATAATGTATAATCGAAACTATAGCCGATATTTAAACCATTGGCGCTTACACCCAATAAAAGTATAACTGATTCGTGATTGGCGATTCCTTCCACTGAATTCACAGGAACACCTCTGTACCAGATCCCGGTAACCAGCGGTTCATAGTTGAAATACATACCCAAATCCATTTGTGAAAATTGCCCCTGGCTTTTATATTGAAAGGCCGGTGTGATGCTTTTCTCACGATAACCTTGTCTGTACGACAGATCAGTTTTGGTGGGAAGAAGTATTTTATACCCCCCATGAATAGAGTACTTTCTTGGTAAAGGATCATTCAAATTTATAATCGAAACATTGGGTTCTATGAGGTGATGCACGGAAAAGCCAAGCCAAAACTTATCCGAATATAGCATAGTTCCCGCTGACAAATCGAAATATGAGGTTTTGTAATCGTTGTTGAATTGCTCATTTGAAGTGCCATTGATAATGCCGGTATAATCGAGCTGATCACCAAAAATAAGTCGGCTAAAATCAAGATCACGAAATACTACACCCCCTTCCATACCCGCTCTAAGCGAAAGTTTATCGGTTAAGGGAAGTTGATAGGCATATTGCAATGCGACAGAATTTGAACGTAAACCTTCATTTCCTGCCTGATCAGAAACCATGAGAATACCTAATCCACTGTTATAATCATCAAAAAAGTAATCGAAGTAAGCAGAGTAGGTAACAAAATTTGCTGGAATGGTCGGCCACTGGTTCCGATAATTAATACCAGCACGTGCTAACTCAGTAGAACCTGCGAAAGCAGGATTGAGATATAAAGGCGCTGCGTAAAATTGTGAAAACTGAATGTCTTGCGACCAAACTTGGTTTGAGGCTAACAGGCCAACCACTAATAATCCAATAAGTCTCCTCATAAAATATCTAGCCAAATTTAAACTTTATGTATAACGCACTAGTCTAAGCTCCAAATATAAGTCGTTATATATTTAACTTTACACCATATTGCAAAAAAACAACCAAAGCTTATTAGATTTGGCTCTAAGAAATACTAATTATAAATTGGTCGTCGTATATAATAGATGACTCACGTGAAGAATAACCAATTAGAAGGTATATGAATAAATCAGGACTTGGCCGCACTATTAAGCAACGGATATTTGGTAAGCAAAGCATCGGGAAAAGTGGGAAAAAAGATGGTTTAGGCAAAAATGCCAAACTATTTATTATGATTTTAATTTTAATTGTAGCTAATTTTCAAATCCAAGCGCAGAATTTCTCAAGACATCTATGGTATTTTGGAAATTCAAGTAGTGGCATATCATTCGGAAAAGGCAACAATCAGCCTATTTTGGTAAATGATCAGACTGCTATTGGAAACAATGGTAGTGTGGTAGTCACCGACCCACAAAGTGGCACATTGCTTTTTTATACCGATGGTATTAATGTTTTCAACCGCAACCATCAGGTAATGGTTGGTGGAGGTGGCTTAGTTGGTGACAATTCACTAAATCAATCAGTCGCTGTAAGCCCTGTACCGGGCAATCCCGGGCAATATTACATCATCAACAACAGTGCGGGTAACTTATCATTACACGTTGTGGACATGAACGCTGCAGGCGGTGCCGGAGGTCAAGAGACTCCTCTGGGGGCTGTATCTGAAATAAATGCTACTCTATCACCAGGTCCAATTGCCAGTCAATCTGAAGGACTTATAGTATTTACTACCGAAGACGATCCCGAGACTTTTTACTTGATGGTGCAATCAGGTGGGGAATTTAGAATTTACGAAATAGGAGAAAATAATGTCTTCACCCAAGTCGCCGCACTTCCCGTACCTGCTGGTATGATAGCTTCTTCTTTCACTTGGAATGATAGCGGTAAAATAGCTGCGACACCAAAAAACCCGGGTCAAAACGTGGTAATTCTCGAGCTTGACCTGAATGAAGCAACCCCTTTGAGTATTTTACAAACCATACCCAACTCTGGTAATGCTGATACAGGTAACTATGCTATTTTTGATGTTGAATGGTCTAACGATGGAAATGTAGTGTACATCTCCAGGACGGGCGATGGCACACAATCCGGCATTGTTTATAGATATGATTTAGAAGCAGACAATGCCTCCCTCGAGCGCGTGACCCCAAATGACTTATTTCGAAGTTTTGGTTTACAAACCGGTCCCGACGGTCGTATTTACCATTTATACCAGGTAACTAATGGCGGGCCAATTTTAATGGGAAGGATAAATGAACCTGATAGTCTTATAGATGCGGTAGATTATCAGGCAGAAGTATTTCCTGGTGTTAATTTCAATGGGAGGCAATTTTCACAGTTCCCTCCTCCTGCCCGTAGAACACTCGATAACATCAGTTTTCAAACCATTGGAACCTGTATACCAAATCCAACTAAATTTATGCCTTCTGTAGAGCCGCAGGCTACCAGCTACCGATGGGACTTTGGCGATGGTGTAACGGCAGAATATGCCAGCAACATAGCTCCGGTGCATTTATATGAAGAACCTGGTCAATACACGGTAACCCTCACTGTAACCATTGATGGTGAAGAATATGAAAGCCAGGAGGTCATTACCATTTTTGAAGCTGAAGAATTGGATCTTTTTTCGGATACTACTATTTGTCCAGGCGATATTATTGATTTGGATGCTGGAGATAATGGTAACTCTTATCGTTGGTCAACCGGTGAAACTACACAAACTATCACCGTAGATGAAGCCGGATATTATTGGGTGGTTGTCAATTTCCCTCAATGTAATGCCTACGCAGGTACAAATGTTGAAGTGTATGGAGAACCGATTCAAATTGCCAATAGCTGGTATTTTGGTGAAGGTGCAGGAATTGATTTCAATGAGCAGCCACCAGTACCGATATCAGGGGCTACGCAAGCACCAGCCGGGGTGGCGACTATTTCCGACAGAAATGGAGATGCACTATTTTATACCGATGGAAATGCAGTGTATGCTCCATCAGGAAATTTGGTAACCGATGGCATTGGTGGAGATAATCAAGCTACCCAATCTTCAATCATAATTCCATTTCCCGGCGATGAGACGCTATTTTACATTTTTACTACAGAGGCAGTATTTGGCACAGGGCCTAATTGGGAACTAAAATATTCTGTTTTTGACATAAAAGAGGGTGCCGAAGGCCAAGTTGTGGCAGAAAATAAACCATTGTTTTACCAATCAACAGAGCGAATTACAGCTATTGGAGGTGGACAAAATTACTGGCTGCTTGCACATGAGCTAGGCACTAATACCTTCAGGGCTTATCCCATTACCGAAGAAGGAATAGGCGAACCGGTATTGTCTTCTATTGGTTCGGTGCATAGCCAAAGTACAGCCTCCAATGCACAAGGTTATATGAAATTTTCGCCCGATGGATCAAAAGTAGCTGTGGCTTATTCCGGACCTGCCGGAAACTTTATAGAAGTTTTTGAATTCGATCAGCAAACAGGTGAA
>DAIQNU010000315.1:0-4337 GCA_036788235.1 Cyclobacteriaceae bacterium | reverse complement strand
GCCTGACAAGTAGTTAGTGGAATATGATCGGGGCTTAGCAAGGCATTGGCACCCCGCTGATGGAAAAAAGTTCGCCTTCCATTACTCTTCACGGTCATTACGTCGGTGAAAGAAGTTGAAGTAGCAGATGTGCTTTGCAAATATTCAATGTTGATGCCATGTATCTTACAATCTTCCAAGATATGACGACCATTATCATCATTTCCAACCAGTCCACAGCCATATAGCGGAAATTTTGCCTTAAGTTTCGCCAAGTCTTTGAGCACATTGTAGGCCGCGCCCCCATTGTTGGTTTGTTCATCGAGAATATTTGCCAGCCCATCCTGATGCGGAAATTCATCAATAATCTTGATCTTGTCAATGATCCAGTTGCCCGCAGCTAAAATGCCTGTACGATTTTCCATCCTGTTATTTATCACTTACCAGTTTCACATTGGGCGCTTCATCTTCATCTATGGTAGCATAGCGACCGATATCTTTATTTATAAAAAAATTATCTGTTTCATCATCGTTGTAGGTCGAAACTTCTCCAATAATGCATTCATCACTAGCAGGTGCAAATTCATGATAAATGCCCGGTGTAAGTGTAATTCTTTCGCCTGCACTGAGTTTTACGACCTCACCGGAAGCTAATTGGGTAAAAACACCATTAATTTTTAATTCACAGTTTGGTGCACCCGGCCTTGGAATTCCATTCCATACCTGCACATGCAATTCACCAAACCTGCAAATTATATCTTCTTTTTTGTTTTTGTGGGCGTGGCAAGGAGTAGTCTGTCCCTTTTGGTCATACATCAGTTTTTCGCAATATTCTACTTCTTCGGCAAGGTTTACCAATATCAGACCATAGGATTTGAAGGCTCCCAAGCCAAAATCAGTAACATCCCACCGAGGAGTGGGTGGCAAAGCCCAGCCATTAGCTGTAAAACATAATTTAGCCGAATGAATGGCAGCATTAATTTCAGACCTTTTCAATTTAACGGGTTTTTGAATGTTGAAAAAATAATGACTAAAAAATTATCCAAAACAATATTAAGACTTGTCATTATTCATTCCAATACCAAAGCTGTTCAACTTATTATTTAAAGTTGAAGTTCCTTGGAGGGATCCCAAAAATGTTCGGAGAAATTTATGATTTGGTCTTCAACAACTTCAATCCCCTCCTTTTTCAATAGCTCAGCCATTTGATCCGGATGATCGAAATGACTTTTCCCAGTAAGCAATCCAAGTCGATTTACTACCCTGTGAGCGGGTACATCTGGCATTGCATGACTGCTGTTCATAGCCCAACCGACCATACGAGCTCCACTGCGTATTCCAAGAAATTCTGCAATTGCTCCATAAGAAGTTATTCGTCCATGTGGTATTTGACGTACAACCTCATATACATCATCGAAAAAATTTTGACCTGTAGCTTTATTCATTTTTCATAAAATTTGACCAAGCTAAATTTAGATGTGTAAATATATAAATATTACCAACTTAGGGATATATTTGCTTAATCTTTAATAGAATGGTGTACAAATATGTTTATTTTTAACAATACGCCTTATAAATTCAAAATATATACATGTATTCGTCCTTATATTATGTTTAAGAAATGTCTTGTGCTCTTGGTGCTTTTAGGTGTTGGGTTGGGATGCTTTGGGCAAGCCTTGATAATACAAGGTACGATTAGCAATGTCACAGATAAAACAGCCATAAGTTTTGCACATGTTGGCGTGTGTGGTAAAACTGTAGGTACTGTTGCTAATGATAAAGGTGAATATTTATTTAATCTGCCTGCTTATGTCCGAAATGACAGCTTATGTGCCACGGCCATTGGTTTTCATACCTACACGATAGCCATAAGTGAACTTAGAAATGGTCAAGTATTAAATATAGAGCTTAAGCCACAAACAAGCTATCTTGATGAAGTAGTAATAAAAGATGATAAAATCACAGCTCAGCGGGTAATTAAAAAAGCAGCCCAGCAAATCAAAAAGAATTATCCTAAACAATCCTTTGTATTAGATGGGTACTATCGTGACTACTTGAAAAAAGGCAATGAATACATAAGCTTTTTAGAATCAGCAGTATCAATCCAAGATCCGGGTTTTAGAAAACCCGAGTCAAAATCTAAAATCAAGATTCATCAAATGCGATTTAATGAAAAGTACAAAGCCAATTTTGCCAATTACATTCGCGACTTTGAATCAGACACCACCAAAGTTTTAATTCATGGTATATCTCCAGCATTTCGTGGTAACGAACTTTCGAATATGCGCTACCACGACCCCATTCGCAACCTCCACTATTCGGTACCATTTATTGGCGATTTTGCCACTTTTGCAGATCGTAACTATGATTTTGAAATAGAATATTATACCTACCTCGATGGCAAAGAAGTGTATGTAATCAATATTGCGCCAAGTAAAAAGTATAACTATACCCATGTCGACATAAAAGGTAAATTATACATAAGAGTTGATGATTATGCAGTCGTTAAATTTAACTACGAATACCATGTAACTCGCAGGCTTGAAAATAGAAAATGGTATGAGCTCAATCTCGAATACCGTGAAGTAAATGGCAAGATGTATCTAAAATATATTTCTTATGCGAATTATTTCAAGATGATGACGCATAATGAAATAGCCGAAATGTCGCAATACAGGGAGTTTTTTGTTAATGACATTCAAACCAGTAATTTTGAAAATATCGCAACTGAAGAAATAATTGATTCGAATACACCATTATATCAGCAGAAGGTGGCAGACATTCCTGGGTTTTGGGAAAACTACAATCGCTTATTGCTGGAGCAGCCCCTTAAGGAGTAAATATTTATACAATTTTTAATTCTTTATTTAATTCATGGTGGGTTAATATTACTCACTATATTTGCACACCTTTTCTCCAACAAATCAACCAAAAGGTACTGATATGAGAATAGTTATTGCAGGAGCCGGAGACGTTGGATTTCACCTTGCTAAAATGCTAGCTGGTGAAAAGCAGGACATTGTTTTGATCGACCAAAATCCAGAAAGATTAGAATATGTTTCCAGCCATTTAGACGTTTCTACGGTTAGAGGATATTCTACTTCCTTTAAAGTCTTAGGCGAAGCGGGGGTATCAAAAGCAGATCTTTTTATTTCAGTTACTTCATCAGAAGATACCAACATTGCCACCTGTATCATTGCCAAAAATCTTGGTGCCAAAAAGACCATTGCCAGAATAGATAATAGTGAGTTTTTACTTAAAAAAGAATTGCTTGACCTCAAAGACATCGGGATAGATGAATTGATCTCGCCAGAATCGCTAGCTGCGCGCGAGATTAAACGACTTCTAAAAGAAGCAGCTCTCACTGATACTTTTGAATTTGATAATGGCCAGCTCTCGATGGTAGGAATAAATATTGATAAAGATGGTCGATTAGCCAACAAAACGCTTAAAGAAACTACTTTTCTCAATCCTGATCAGAATTTCATTACCGTGGCCATTTTGCGGGGCAATCAAACTATAATACCACATGGCAATACTCGATTTAGAGAAGATGATCATGCCTATTTTATTGCTGTGCCCGAAGGAGTGAAGCAGGTGCTGAATCTTTCTAATAGAGAAAAGATAGAATTTAAGAATATACTAATTATAGGTGGTAGCAAAGTCGGCCAACATGCTGCTAGACGCCTTAGTAAAAAGTATAATGTAAAAATGATCGAAAAAGATCGTGAAAAGTGCAATGCCTTGGCAGATGATCTACAAGATGTACTTGTAATAAGTGGCGATGCAAGCGAAGTAGAATTGCTCAAGGAGGAGGGTATCGAAGACATGGATGCCGTAATTGCTGTCACTGGCAATTCCGAGACAAATATAATTTCTTGTTTGTTGGCAAAGCAATCTGGTGTCAGCAAAACCATCGCTTTGGTCGAGAATATCGATTATATTCATCTTTCTCAAAATATTGGTGTAGATACTATGATCAATAAAAAGCTGATTGCTGCCAACTTTATTTGCAGGTATATCAGGCAGGGAGATGTGGTATCACTTACTAGTATTCATGGTGTAAATGCCGAAATTCTTGAATTTATTGTGAAGGAAGATTCACGGGTCAATAAGAAGAAGATAAAACAGATAAAATGGCCTCAAAATGCACTTGTAGGTGGAGTTGTTAGAAATGGCAAAGGATATACTACATTTGGTGAATTCGAGTTTGCTACCAATGACAGGGTAGTAATACTAAGTGGCCCTGAAGTAATCAATGAGGTAGAGCAATATTTCAAATGAGATTCAATATTAAACTCATCTTGTCTATTCAAGGCATTTTGCTGATTTTCAATGGTCTGTTTATGCTCTGTTGT
>DAIQNU010000314.1:664-4339 GCA_036788235.1 Cyclobacteriaceae bacterium | reverse complement strand
AATAATGAAGTAGATTTCATACCAGCCGATGGCATTGAATATGGTGTAGATTCGCAATTAGCAAGTGATGGCGCTAATTATATTATATACAATGGGCATGGCAATAGTGTAGATCTAAGTAACCTCAATGCCGACCAAAATTATCATTTCAAAATATTTGAATACAATTGCAGCGGCTCTCGGATTATCTACAACACAGTAAACCCGGCAGAATATGAGCTTACCACCTATAATGACGCTCTGTCTGACATAATTCCTGATCCGGACTATAATTATACGGAAGCGCTCGATTATATCAATTATCAAAGCGATGAAACACTGACTACAGCAAATAGCATTGGTGTATTCGGTATGACACTTCGTGATGGTGGCATTACTGGCAGCAGTGACGGATTGCCAACCATTCTTAAAAGCCTTCGGTTTCTTACGAATGGATCTAATGTCATAAGAAATGCCGCCCTTTTTGTGAATGACATAAACGTGGCTCAACTGAATGTTGAAGGTGAAACACAATTGAACTTTAGTGAGCCGAACCTGCAGGCCGAAGATGGTCAGAGCCTAAACTTTGAACTTCGCGTCAGCTTTATGTCTGAAGTAATAGATCAGGAGCAGCTAAATTTAACTATATCAATTGTATCGGTAGAGGATGAAGGTAGCACTGAACTCATTGCGGGTGATGTAGGCAGACCAAATTCGCCCATAGCTAATCATGAAAATACCATACATGTACAAGCTACTGAATTTAACCTGATAGAAAGCAGTGCTTTTCATTCACCGGAAGAACCTTTCGCCATAATAGCCGAAGTCATCGATGCCCTGGAAAATCGAGATACCAACAGGGGCTTTAGCCTTACCCTGTTGCAGGGTGATGGCATTTTGTTGGCACCTGAGGGTCTGGTGCTTCCTTCCTCCGCCCCATTGGCGCAATGGAATTCCCTTATTTATAGCGAAAAAGGACAAACTACCATCCGCTTGTCAACAGGCGATGCTCTGGTGTATGTGGATATACCTATCTTTTTTACAGACAGATTGGGCTATTTTGGTTTCGAGGGTGCCAGTGGAACTAATACCACTTTCCCGCCAGATGACACCATTGAAGGACTTGAAATAAGTGACATAAGCAGAAGTGCGGGTTTGACTGCGGCAAGTGCAAGCGGCGCATTTAATTCAAGTGCGTGGCCGGTCAATGAAGCCCCAGCAGATCAGTATTATGAAATAATAATGACTGCCGAAGAAGGCCTGAACTTTCATTTATTTAGCTTAAAAATAGATGAGCAAAGAAGCGATACCGGCCCACGAAATTTCATAATCAAAACCAGTCTCGATAACTTTTCTCAGCCCATTGATGGTATCAGGGAAACTTCTTTGGTATTCAAAACCCATGAATTTAATTTAGGTGGCACTTTTGAAACCCTTGAGACACTTACCATCAGGATTTATGGCTGTAACGCTACGGCCGGCACTGGCACATGGCGAGTCGACAACATCAGATTTTATGGTGAAATAGACGACCTGAGACCTCCAAAGTTTAATGATTCGTACCCTCAAAAATTTATCGCTTATAATGACGGGTTTGAATTGATATTCAATAGCAACAAAGCGGCAACCCTGTTTTATGGCATTTATGCAGAAAACAGCGACAGTCCCGATATGAACACAATTCTGGATGGTGCGAATGGTGATTTTATTACCTATGGGCAATTAGAAATTCTTCAAAGAAACGAAGATGTTCATTATAGAATACAAGGGCTTGAAGCTGCCACAAACTACGATGCCTACTTTGTACTGCAAGATGCATACGCAAACAATTCGGAAGTCTATGCAATATCCAACCTGGCAAGCAGTGATCAAGATGCATTGGCGATTCTTTCTACAGAATTCGAGGCGCCTCTTACCATTTCATCTTTAACTGTGACTGAGGCACAAGCCCTGGAAATAATGGAATGGCAACTGGTGGACGGTGGTGGCAATGACCAGTCTTTTACAGCCCTCAGTCAAATAACATTTGAACCCGGTACATCCAATACGACCAATTGGACAAACACCCTGGCTGGTGCGGTGCTAAAAAATGAAGCGGGAAATACCATCGCAACGGGCGAAATCAGCAATCAATCCATCGTTTTCCAATTTGACTCGGCTGCGCTGCACATTGCTCATGGAAATCAAATAGCAATAAAACTTGCCATTTGGCTTGGTGAAGGTCAACTACAGCAAGATGATGTGTTTCAGTTTGAACTTACTGGCATTGAAACTTTCGACTTTGGCACACAGGCTGCTAATCCTCTGCCGGTTATCTCTTCCCATGAATTGGGTGTAGAAATAGTTGGAACCCAGCTTGCATTTGCCACCGAACCGTCCACCATTACCCCGGGTGAAGATTTTTCTGTCAGTGTTCATATTACCGATGTTTATGGAAATATTGCAGCTACCGAATCTGTCGAAATATCCTTGGCGCTGCATTTGGGAGATGGAAACCTAAGTTCGGTAAGTGGGTTGTCACAAAATGCCCAATCAGGGCTGGCTGCCTGGACAGATTTACGCTATTCGACCTCGGGATATTTACAGTTGATCGCCGAGGCCGACGGTTTTGCATCGGCCTTCTCCACGACTATAACTGCCGGAGCTGTGACAGACATGGTTGTTGCAGGTCATCAGCTCATTTCGGGTAATTTAATGGTACCGGGCAATCTGCATATCCCTTCGGGATCAGTGCTTGAGTTGACTGAAGGAGCACAATTACAGGTTATGGGCAACATTATTTGTGATGGCGAATTGATTTCATCAGTTGCCATTTTGGAGTTAAATGGTTCAGCAATACAAAATATAACCGGCAGCGGCAGCATTCAACTCCATAATTGGCACATCAACAATACAATGGCCATAAACAATGAAGGCCAAATTGTTTTGAAAGGCCGCTTAACAATGTCTGACAACAGCTTGCTCAATACCAATGGCTCAACTTCGCAGGGTACACTTACACTTTGGGCCGATGAAAGTCACCAGGGAAGTATTGGTGTTTTAAGTCAGGAAAACATGATCACAGGAAATGTATCCCTTCAAAAATACATACCCCACGGTCCAGCTGGTTGGCGCTTGCTGTCTACACCAATAAAAAACCAGCAAATACAATATTGGACAGATTATATACGAATTCAGGGGCTATCCGGATCTTTTCCCAATGCAGCACCACAAGCCTTTTTCTATTCAGAACCCAAAGGAACTAATGGCGCCAATGGAGCTGACGGCTGGGAGCCCATTCGCCAAAGTGAATTTGAACTGAGTGGCAAAGGCATCAACATGTATCTATACAACAGCCACTTTCGACATGGAGGCATAAAACTTGAAAATACTGGAGAAATACACCAGGGTTCTGTGCAAGTTGATCTCTCAACCACAGCTTCAGCCTTTGCCGGTGGCGGTTGGAATCTGGTATCCAACCCATATCCATCGGCCATAGACTGGGATAGTGAGGCCATCGTTAAAACCAACATAAACGATGCACTTTATATTTATAATGCCACTGAGGGAAGTTATGCCACTTATATAAATGGCCTTTCGACCAATGGGGGAAGTCAACATATAGCCATAGGACAGTCATTTTTCGTGAAAGCTTTGCCCAGTGGTGGCAGTCTTACTTTTCAAGAATATAGCAAGTCCACTGCCAGTGTGCACATA
>DAIQNU010000314.1:0-654 GCA_036788235.1 Cyclobacteriaceae bacterium | reverse complement strand
GGTGACATTAAGTTTGTGGCACAATGGCAAAAAAACCGATGAAAGTGTATTGAGTCTAAATGACGCTGCCAGCGAAAGCTTCGACATGGACATGGAAGCAATAAAAATGCGCGGTTCAAAACCGGAAGTTGCCATACGCGGAAATATAGGTGAATGGCAATCGATACGAACCGTACCTGCAGACAAAACCATTCAGAAGTTTGCCGTGGGTTTTGCACCGGTTTTGGCAGGAAATTATCAATTGCAAATGTCTGATTCGCCAGCTTCTTTTCCGTATCAACATCTCAAGCTTATCGATCATCAAACAAAGCGCTTATTTGATCCAGGCACCCAAGCAAAGTTTACAGTTGATGCAAATACTGCCAGAAGTATGCGGTCGGAGCGTTTCGAAATACTACTCTACAACGACTTACTCTGTAAGACACCTGAGCTTATTGTAGCCGAAAATCAGGAAGTGCAATTTCCCTTACATTTGCCCCTACATGCCACCGTGGCTTCGGTCACTGTAATGCTACATTGGGATTCAGACGTCCTGTCACTCAATCAAATAGACATTCCTGAACAAGCCGGCTTTTTTGCGCATAGTCATGTTAAAGATAATGGCCTGGAAATAACCTTGAAAGCCAAAGGAAATGTGCCGGTAAATCTCCTGCT
>DAIQNU010000313.1:0-4340 GCA_036788235.1 Cyclobacteriaceae bacterium | reverse complement strand
TTGAACCATAATAATGTTTTATGACCAATAACAATGCTGACTATTACTTCCTAAAAGGTGGTGGAGAAATGGGAGAACTTATAAGGGCAAAAGATTGGAGTACAACTTCTGTAGGTGACCCTGAAGGCTGGCCTCAAAGCCTGCGAACCACGGTCGGGATACTTCTGAATTGTAGGTTCCCTATGTTTTTATGGTGGTCGGATGAGTTGATCAGCTTTTACAATGACGCCTATCGCCCTATTTTAGGTAAGGAAGGCAAGCATCCTTCCTTACTCGGAATGTCGGGCAAGCAATCATCAATTGTAATTTGGGACATATTAAAACCTCTGATTGCCGATGTGATGAATCAAGGCGAATCTATTTGGCACGAAGACTTGCAGGTTCCTGTTTATCGAAATGGAAAGCTTGAAGACGGGTATTGGACTTTCAGCTTTAGTCCGGTGCATAATGATACCGGCAAAGTGTCGGGTGTGCTGGTTACTTGCCTGGAAACGACTGAAAAAGTTAATAATTTACTCAAACTCGAAGATAGTGATCAGCGTTTTCGCAATACCATGAAACAGGCTCCGGTGGGTATCACTATTTTACGGGGGCCACAGTACATTGTAGAAATGGCAAACGATGCATATCTACAATTAATAGATAAAAATGAAAAAGAATTTATAGGTAAACCATTGTTTGATTCTTTGCCCGAGGCAAAAGAAACTGTTATCTCCCTGCTGGATAATGTTCTAAATACTGGTGAAACCTATCACGGAAACGAAGTTCCTGTTCCTCTCAATCGAAGCGGAAAACCGGAAATTTTCTACTTCGATTTTATCTACTCTCCACTGAAGGAAGCAGGAGAAATCACCGGAATTATAGTAGTCACAACTGAGGTTACCGACAAAGTTAAAACAAAGAAAAAAATAGAAGAAGACAAACGTTTTTATGAGACCATAACCCAAAACACACCCGATCTTATTTATGCATTTGACTTAAACTATCGTTTTACATACGCAAACGAAGCCTTACTAAAAATGTGGGGGCGTACTAGGGATAATGCCATCGGAAAGGGTATGCTGGAATTGGGATATGAACCCTGGCATGCCGAAATGCATGTGCGTGAATTGGATGAAGTGATAGCTACAAAAAAGTCAATTCGTGGCGAAGTTTCCTTTCCCCACGCAGAACTGGGAAGCCGAATCTACGATTACATTTTTGTCCCGGTAATTAATGAAAAAGGCGAAGTAGAAGCGATAATCGGCTCCACACGTGATATTTCTGACTTGAAAAAAGTCGAAAACGAATTAAAAAAGAGCGAAGAACAGTTCAGCATGCTGGCAGATAACATGGAAAATCTTGCTTGGCTTGCAGATGGACAAGGAAATATATATTGGTATAACAAAAGATGGATAGAATACACAGGGCTGCCCATGAAAGAAATGCTAGGGTGGGGTTGGGCAAAGGTACATCATCCTGATCATGTAGAACGCATAATAGAAGTGTCAAAAAAGGTATGGACTGTTCCCGAATCATTCGAACTCACCTTTCCACTTCGTAGACATGATGGTGAATACCGATGGTTTCTCACCCGTGGATTCCCTGTGACAGATGAAGAAGGAAAAATTATTAGATGGATAGGTACGAATACCGATATTACGGAACAAAAAAAGGCAGAAGAGCAATTCAAGGTTTTAGCTGATCAGGCACCTATGTGGGTTTGGCTTACAGATAAGGCTGTAAATGTTAAATATGCCAATCGCGAATTACTCAAGTTTGTCGGCATAGATCATTACTCAGAATTCACAGGCCGTTTATGGGAACAAAAAGTTCATCCGGAAGACATAGCGGTGGTGTATAATGCTTTCAGTGATGCAGTATCGATGCAAAAATCTTTCTCGCTGGAATTTCGCCTAAAAAATGCCCTTAATCAACAATATGAATGGTTCTTTATGAAAGGTGTTCCACGGTTAGAAGAAGGAGAGTTTACAGGGTTTATAGGAACAGGCATAAACATTAACAAGCAAAAAACTTTAACCAAAGAGCTGGAGCAAAAAGTTTTTTTAAGAACTGAAGAGTTAAGAGTAAGCGAAGATAAATTTTACAAATTATTCAATTTATCACCAGTTTGTAAATCATTATCTGATGCAAATACAGGTAAAATATTAATAGTAAACGATGCTTTTATACACACGTTTGGATATAGGCGGGTAGAAACATATGATAAAACCAACGCAGAACTGGAAATGATTAACCAAATACAAAATGAAGTTATATTTAAAGAATTAAAAGAAAATAGTAGAATCAGGAATAAAGAAATTGAATTTACTAAAAAATCGGGTGAGATTTTTTATGGATTAATATCAGCGGATGTTATCAGCATTGATGAACATAAATATTTTTTATGCGCCTACACTGACATTAGCCAAAGAAAGAAGGCGGAAAAAGATATAGAAGAAAAAAATGTAGAACTCGTAAGGATGAACAAAGAATTGGAGTCATTCGCTTACATATCCAGTCACGACTTACAAGAACCTTTACGAAAAATCCAGACTTTTGCATCACTTATTGCAGATAAAGAAGGAAACAATTTATCTGTCTATAGCAGAGATATGTTTAACCGAATGCAGGATTCAGCCAGAAGAATGCAAAACCTAATACAAGATTTACTTGCTTATTCGCGCACCAAAGCACCCGAAGCCAAGTTTGAATTTACTGACCTAAATACGATAATTTCTGAAGTTAAAGAAGACATAAAGGAAGAACTCAAGGAGAAACAAGCCACCATTGAAACAAGTCAATTATGTGTTGTAAATATAATACCTTTTCAATTTCGACAACTCATGTATAACCTGATCAGCAATTCCTTAAAGTTTTCAAAACCAAACCACCCGCCACATATAATTATAAATTGCGAAATAGCGAAAGGTGTAAAGTTCAACGATGTTAAGATGATACCCCATAATAAATATTGCCATATCACATATTCTGACAACGGAATAGGGTTTGAACAACAATATAGCTCCAGGATTTTTGAAATATTCCAGCGATTGCATGGTAAAAAAGAATATAGTGGAACAGGAATGGGGCTTGCTATTGTCAAAAGAATAGTAGAGAATCACCATGGCATAATCACGGCAACTGGTACATTGAATAAAGGGGCAACTTTTGATATATATATTCCTGTTCGGTCTACCTGACTGGGGGTCAAAATTAAAAAGCCTGGCTGCCTAGCGGACAGACAGGCTAGTCGGAAATGCTAATTAAATTTGAAAAAATCAAACTCTCCATTACCGCATTAACCCGTAAACTGGGCAAGACATAGCATTTATAATGACAGATAGGCTCATATTCCAAAGGCAAAGTATAAAAGCTTAATAGGCATATAAAATCAGGTGCTTCATGCTTGTTAACTTATCTAATTCCTTCTCCTTTCATATTCGTAATCATACTTGGCATAGAATGTAGTAACACCAAGTGTAGTTACGGAACTAATATTTCCATCAGTATTTCGAGTGGTTTGGAATACTATGGTTTCACCCGGGAGTTGCAGGTGACTAATTTCCTGGCTGCTAAACGCATAAAAGTCCATTTGTAACCGATTGAACACTGTAAAGATCAATTGCAAAGGTATTTTTGGCTCAACATGTTCAAATACTCCCGGCGTAGTCTGCCAGTGGATGGTAAAATCATGATTACCGAATCCGGAAGATGTGCTCATATATGCAAGCATTCTTGAAATATTATTGTTGGCACCTAAAGTAATTTCATTCTCCAATATAATGTACTTAGGGTTGCTATAAGTGACAGGACGAAAACCACTTCCCGCCGCTGTGCCATTTTCAATGACTTGTGTATTCCATGATACTAATACATCCTCTGAATAATTGAATGTGTAGTTAACTACCGTTCCTATAGCAGCCGAACGATTACTTGTTTGCTCCATTGATGTTACCTGACCATTCGAATTGTACTCAAAAGCGTAAAAATCTGAATCTCCTGTATCGGTGATTTTAATTTCAATTTTCGATATTTGATTTTGGCTGTTATATTCAAGTGTAATTGTTTTGCTGTTGTTTGACATCAAATAGTCTGTTTTTGTGATTTTCACCGGAAACCATGTAGCTTCCACATTGGCATCATCATCAGCAGAGCAACTTATAAATAGCCCTGTAATTAGTATAAGTAAGTATGGTATTTTTTTCATTTTCTGTTGCTTTAGTTTGTATAGTAGTAAGCATTTTCACTTACCACAAAAAGATTGTTGATGTTTGCACTCATGGATACACTACTTTCTTTCCATATTTCAGTACCATTGTTTTTCTGGATCAGATGTACCTGAGTGTCGTAGGTTTCAT
>DAIQNU010000312.1:0-4343 GCA_036788235.1 Cyclobacteriaceae bacterium | reverse complement strand
CACATAAAAATACAAAATATGCTTACCAGTTGGCAACAGAAGCGTTGAAAATATCGATTATAATCTGTTCAAATATTACGTCTATAAGTTGCTCTTCTACAGCACTTAAGGTGGTAGTTGTAGGGTTGTAGTCTTCGTAAAAGGAGAAGCTTCTGTCAAAATTGAAACTGTCATCCTTATTGTTTACATAAGTTGCTTTAACCGTAATGTTAAGTCTCTGTAATCCAGCGACATCTGCATTCGGAATGTTTTGATTTCCCCCTGCTGAGGGTGCCATGGGACTTATGTCATATCGCACTATAGAGCCTTCTAATTGCAAGTCACCATCATACTCTACCAATGACAAACTGGTGTTTTGTTGAAAGTAATCTTTGATGTTTTCCGTAAAAACCTGACTTATGTTAGGTGGTCCGGAGCCCACTTCATCGAAAAAAGTTGCGATAGAAATGGTCTTGATATCAGGAGAAATGGTAGCGCCACCAAAAGAATATATACCGCAGCCACTAACGGGCAGCCAAAGTAAACAAAGCAAAAAAAGCTTATTCATCGATCTCATATTGTTTGATTTTGCGATACAAAGTCCTCTCAGAAATTCCCAAATCCTGTGCCGCATATTTCCTTTTATTATTATTTTTTCTAAGTGCTCTCAGAATCATTTCTTTTTCTTGCTTTTCCAATGAAAGTGATTCATCACGATCTAGCTCATGAGGTATATCTTCTATAGCTTCCACATCATCTATCCGGTTGCTGTTATTGCTATTATTCTTACGATTATGCTCGATCATCAAGGCGTTGGTGGCATTGTGAAATTCTTCTTGCCGACTCTCAGTTTCGTCTTCTGAATCGAAAAAATCTTGATGTCTTTCTATAATCGATTGATCAAATTTGTCACTTTTCACAGCATCATTTACGACCTTTTTAAGGTCATTCATGTCTTTGCGCAAATCAAACAATACTTTATACAACAGTTCACGCTCCGAAAGTCCTTTGTCTTTATCACTCTGCCCAACATACAAAGCAGGTAGGTAGCTGCTTTCACTGGGAATGTATTTTGCAAGTGTTTCTACATCTACATCCCGGTTTATCTCAAGTACCGAGATTTGCTCTGCCAAATTTTTAAGCTGTCGAATATTGCCAGGAAAACGATACTTCATCAATAAAGTTCGGGCTTCATCAGAAAGTTTTATAGGCTTAACTTTATATTTTTCTGCAAAATCTACGGCGAATTTCCTAAATAGCAATTCAACATCGGCACCTCGCTCGCGCAAGGGGGGCACATATATGGGTACTGTGTTTAGTCTGTAGTATAAGTCTTGTCTGAAGCTACCTTTTTGGACTGCCTCAAGCAAATTCACATTGGTAGCGGCAACTACCCGAACATTGGTTTTTTGTACTTTAGAAGAACCTACTTTAATAAATTCACCATTTTCAAGTACCCTTAAAAGGCGTGCCTGCGTGGCTAGGGGCATTTCACCAATCTCATCGAGAAAAATGGTGCCGCCATCGGTAACTTCGAAATAGCCTTTGCGGGCTTCATGTGCTCCTGTAAAACTTCCTTTTTCATGCCCAAAAAGCTCGGAATCAATGGTGCCTTCAGGTATGGCTCCGCAGTTGATGGCGATGAATTTGCCATGCTTGCGGGCACTCAAGTGGTGAATTATCTTCGAAAATGATTCTTTGCCACTACCGCTTTCACCGCTAATGAGCACCGTCATATCCGTAGGTGCCACCTGTACCGCAACCTGTATGGCATAGCTGAGCAAGGGTGAGTTGCCAATAATGCCAAATCTTAATTTTATGCTATTTAATTCGTTTTCCTGCAAGGTAAAATTAGTTTTAACGGTAAATCAGGAAACAACCTCACCAAATAAAGTGGCAGCAGTACATTCCTTGACAAATACATTTACATAGGTTCCGGGCTTATGATTTCCGGCAGGAAAAATCACCACCTTATTAGCGGTATTTCTACCTTGCAAATGTGCTTTCGATCTTTTTGAGTAACCTTCAATTAGCACCTGATGGGTTTTGTTGAGGTCGAGTTGATTGCGCTGCAATGAAAGCAACCTTTGTTTATCTATAATTTCCTGAAGTCTTCTTTTTTTCACTTCCAGTGGTATGTCGTCCACAAATTTTTTGGCGGCCAAGGTACCAGGGCGTTCCGAATAGAAAAACATGTAAGAGAAATCATACTGCACATAATCCATCAGACTAAGTGTATCTGCATGTTCTTCTTCGGTTTCGGTACAAAAACCGGCGATCATGTCTGAAGAGATTCCACAGGATGTTCCAAGAATATTTCTGATGGCATCCACCCTGTTTATGTAGCACTCCCGGTTGTAGGTACGGTTCATAAGATCCAGCACACGACTGTTTCCGCTTTGGGCAGGCAGGTGTATGTACTTGCAAATATTGTCGTACTTTTTCATGGTATGCAGCACTTCGTCGGTCATGTCTTTAGGGTGCGATGTTGAAAAACGAACCCTAAGATCAGGATGTACCAGTGCGACCATCTCTAGCAACATGGCAAAATTTACGATATCAGTTTCTCCGGATTTTTCGATCTGTGCCTTTCCTTTCAGGTCTTCGTTGGGCGTCCATTTGTAAGAATCAACATTTTGACCAAGCAGGGTTACTTCGCGGTACCCATTATTGAAAAGGTCTTTGGCTTCAGCCACTATTGAATGCGGATCGCGACTGCGCTCACGTCCACGTGTAAAAGGCACCACACAAAAAGAGCACATATTGTCACAGCCACGCATGATGGATATAAATGCTGAAATTCCGTTGGAATTGAGCCGCACGGGACTGATATCAGCATAAGTTTCTTCACGTGACAAGAAAGTGTTGATGGCTCGGTCTCCATCGTCAACTTTGCGTACTAAATTGGGCAAGTCGCGGTAAGCATCGGGACCTGCAACAAGATCTACTATTTTTTCTTCTTCGAGTAGTTGATGCTTCATGCGCTCGGCCATACAACCAAGTACACCTACCAATAAGTCCGGGTTTTTCTTTTTTAGTCCACGGAATTGCTTCAGGCGGTGGCGAATGGTTTCTTCAGCTTTTTCACGTATTGAGCAAGTATTTAAAAAAATCACATCGGCTGTGCTGAAATCTGAGGTGGTGTCGAAACCTTCCTGCGACATGATGGAAGATACGATTTCGCTATCAGAAAAGTTCATTTGGCAGCCATAACTTTCTATATACAACTTGCGACCTTTTCCGGTATTGGTTTCTGCCGATACCTTCACTATTTCACAAGTTGTCTGTTCGCCTTCCAGCACGTCTATGTCCTTTATTAAATTTTGCATCAAATGTCAATTAAAATTTTTGAGTAAATAAATTGCACAATGTTGGTCGACTACTGCACAAAAGTTTTTACAGCCTGCAAATATACGAACTATCATGTAATATGACATAATGACAGTAAGTAATTACTTAAGATTGGATGTTTTTGCTAATTCAAAAAAGGCTTTGGCTTTCAGCAGGCATTCTTCATATTCGGCTTCAGCTTGTGCGTCGTAGGTAATGGCGCTGCCACTATGGTAAGAAATGATCTTTCGATTGCTGTCGTACACAAGGCTCCGGATTACCACATTAAAATCAAAATTGCCTTCAGGCGTAAAATACCCCACTGTACCGGAATACAAACCTCTGCCGGCAGGTTCAATTTTTTCAATTTCATCCATCACCCTTATTTTTGGCGCCCCCGTCATACTTCCCATTGGAAAGGCATATTTTATAGGATCGGTGATTTTGCCTTCTGGTCTGAGTTTAGCTTTTACGGTGCTGATCATCTGGTGAACTTTGGCAAAAGTGTAAATACCAAAAAGCTCGGGAACTGTTACCGTGCCTGCTATGGCACTTCTTGCCAGATCGTTTCTTACCAGATCTGTAATCATCAGGTTTTCAGCTTGTTCTTTCTCACTATTTCCAAGTTTTTGCTTGTTGGCATCATCTTCTTCGATTGTTTTACCTCGAGGGGCGGTTCCTTTTATGGGTTGGGAGATGATTTCATCAGCTTCTTTTTTAAGAAAACGCTCTGGAGAAGCGCAGAGTAGATGTATGTTGTTGATTTTTTGCCATACGGCGAATGGCGAAGGAAAATGCTGAAGCAACCAGTTATATACTTGTGATGGGACGATTTGCGCATTGCTGACCAGAAATTCTATGCAATAATTTATTTCGTAAAAATCCCCTTCGGTTATCAGCTCTTTTAGTCGTTCTACCTGAGCTATGTAGGTCTCACGACTGGTTAAAGCCGATACCGTGCCGATCATTTCTACCACGCCTGTTTCCAGACTTTGATTTTCTATTTCATTTATGAGTTGTTCCGGATCGTGAAC
>DAIQNU010000311.1:0-4358 GCA_036788235.1 Cyclobacteriaceae bacterium | reverse complement strand
TTTACCACCATGTGCTGCGACTTTAATTCTATCGCCAAAAAATATATCTGGATCTGTTTCAAATGGTGAGGCACTGATCATTTCGTTACTAAAGGTTTGGCCACCATCTGTCGATACTGCCAAGTAAACATCTGTAAGCCAGTCATCATGATTTCGCCTGTCATAAAATACCACATATATAGTTCCTGTCGCCTGATCAACTGCCATAGAAGAGAAAAATTGATGATTTCCAGGTGCATCGTTATTTACTCTTGTTGGTGTGCTCCAGGTATCACCACCATCTAATGAGCGTACCAACCAAACATCGGCGTCAAAATCTCCATTGCGTTGATCGCTCCAACATAAGTATAAATTACCTGAATGAATCCCATCCGTTCGATCGCATTCAATAATTGGTGTACTGCTCACCTTGCCAAAACCTGGTATTTCAAACTTACTGCCACCGGGTACATCGATGACAATCCGATCACTTCTAAGCCAGCTCATTCCACCATCATTCGAACGATCTAAAAATATTTTATCATTGAGCAACCAACTCACGTATAGGGTACCATCTGGCCCAACGGTTGGCATTGAACTTGAAATTGTACCTGCATCTCCAAGACAATTACCATCAATTTCACTAATCCTCATAGGAGGTTGCCAGCTTCTTCCGCGGTTATCAGAATAAGTAAACATGACATGTGTTCTATCGGCAGGATTCACACTTCCATATTTATCATATTGAGTCCAGGTAAGATATATATTGCCTGAATATGCATCAAAATAACCCGCAGGACTATCGTGTTGTTTGCCATTTGCATATCCGATATAAGATCCTGAATTCCACGATTTTCCGTTTGTGGATTTCTGAGACACAATGCGATCGAGCACTGATTTTCCAGACCAACCGGTTTTCTCAGGATCTGATAGGTGAAAATAATAAAAAGCCTCCCCATCGCTTAATACAAAAGGATCACCAAATACACCATGAGAGGATTTTAATTTAGATGAACGCCACTTTTGCCCGCCGTTTTTGCTAAAATAAACACGGTCAATCATAGCACCGGCCACCATTTTGTCCGGATTCATAGGATCAATTGCTATAACAGGTTCGCAAGGGCTATAAAAATCCCCTTTACCCTTTTCAATCCGCACATTTTGATACTGGGCAGAAGTCAAAAAAGGGATAAATAATAAAACCAAAAATAAACTGATATTGGTAAAAACCTGTTTCATGGCCTTGATTCTTACTGAAATAATTTGTGAAAATATACTATCCCGATTCAATACGCAATTGAAAGCATTCTTTTTGATACTTCAATGTCTGTTTTCATGCTGTTTTTCTCTAATTACGGTGTTTATATACATTTTTTTTAATCTCATTACAACCTTTTTGAGCATCTAAGGCTCTATAGAATAACAAATACAAGCACACATACAAATTTGAAAAAAAGATGAAAACTATCGTTTCAATAAAAAAAACAGGCTTTTTGCTTTGGGTATCCGCGTTGATTATTGCAAGCGGATGTATGGATCAGGAAACTGAATATGAAAAGCAAATTAAAATAGCAGATCAAGCCTTAGAGGCTTACTTACTCAACAATGGAATCAATGCTACAAAAAGTAGTCAGGGCTATTATTTCGAACGTTTGGAAGAAAATGCCACTGGTCGCGAAGTACACGAAGGTGACATGGTTAGTATTCATTTTTGGATGACCAATCTCGATGGCGATTTAATTGACTTTTCGGCTCAATCAAAGCCTGTTCGTTTTGGGCATGTTGATAATGCTCTTATCCCTGCCGGCTTAAATAGTGGCATACGTCATATGCGTACCGGCGAAAAGTATCGATTTTATCTGCCTTCTTACCTGGCCTTTGGCTCGTACTCACATAGTAAATATTTCAAACCCAATGAAAACTTCATTATTGAGACAGAATTGGTTGATGTAAAAAGCACACAGGAAGTTTTTGACCATGAAATGGATTCTATTGATAGCTACATCGACAACAAGCAATTTGAAGATATTTTAGAATTTGAATCGGGTTTACGATTTAAAACTATACAAGCCGGTAATGGCAGTAAGCCACAAGCCAACGATGTGGTTGAGTTTTATTTTGGAAGAAAATATCTTGATGGTCAACTTATAGAAGAAACACCAAACAACGATCCGGCGATTATAAGATTAAATACCGGTAGAGCAGTACCTGGACTTGAGCAAGGTCTGAGACAAATGCGCGAAGGTGAAAGCGCATTACTTATCATGCCATCACAAATCGCCTTTGGAGCGAGTATTCAAGTAATACCTACCAATCTCCGGCCTATATTAATCGGCAATAGAATAATAACAACCCGTACTATGCCTTATTCACCAGTGTATTATGAAGTAGAGTTGGTAAAAATACATAGATAAAACTATTCAAATAGTTAAATATCCAAGTAGTCTTATAAATCAATAAGACTGCTTTTTTATTTATTTTAATGTCTAAAATTTAAAATTCACTCTTGTTTCAATTCAAGTGCCAAAAACTTTTTGTCATTCAAACCCAAATAAGTTTTGGCGCTTTGTAGACATCATTCCATGCACTAACTTGCAGACCTTTTTAAAATATAAATCATGCCTTAAGGGCAGATTATTTGCCACCTATGCAATATTATAGCACAAATAGAAAAGCCAAAGCAGTGTCGTTTAAAGATGCTGTTTTCAAAGGTTTGCCTGAAGATAATGGTCTTTATATGCCTGCATCTATACCGATAAAGAATCAAGATTTTTTTGATTCTTTATCCGACTTACCTTTTTATGAAATGGCATTTGAAATCTGCAAACCTTTTGTAGGTGATGAAATTTCAGATGACGATTTACTTTCATTGGTTGCTTCTGCTTTCAATTTTGATGTACCTATTGTCCACGTTCATGACCAAATGTACTGCCTTGAGCTTTTCCATGGCCCTACTTTGGCTTTTAAAGACTTTGGTGCAAGGTTTATGGCACGTGTTATGGGTCATTTTTTGCAAAAGGAAGGCAAAGAAATTAATATTCTGGTTGCTACTTCCGGTGATACTGGCAGTGCGGTTGCTCAAGGCTTTTATATGGTGCCAGGCATTGAAGTCACCATTCTTTATCCCAAAGGTAAAGTCTCAAAAATTCAGGAGCAGCAACTTACTACTGTAGGTGGTAATGTAAAAGCATTAGAAATTGAGGGCACATTTGATGATTGTCAACTTTTGGTAAAAACTGCCTTTCTCGATGATGAGCTTAATAAAAAGATGAACCTGAGTTCAGCCAATTCCATTAATATTGCACGGCTATTACCTCAATCTTTATATTATTTTCACGCATGGCAAATGTTGGCAGAATCAACCGAAGAAGTAATTTTTTGCGTACCAAGTGGGAATTTTGGGAATTTATGTGGTGGGTTATTGGCCAAAAAAATGGGCTTGCCTGTCAAAGATTTTATAGCGGCTACTAATGCAAATGATGTAGTGCCTGCATATCTTGCAGAAGGGGTTTTTAATGCAAGACCGTCGCAGGCTACGATATCCAATGCTATGGATGTAGGCAATCCCAGCAATTTTTATAGACTGGTCGAGCTCTATGGTGGTAATTTGGAGGCCATTCGAAAAGATGTTCATGGTTTTAGCCTTTCTGATCAAAAAACACAACAAGTAATTAAAGAAGTCTTCACTCAACATGCATATATCATGTGTCCGCATACTGCCATCGGATATGCCGGATTACATCAATTCTTGGCGCAAACTGATAATAACGCGAAGGGAATTTATTTAGGCACAGCAAGTCCTGTAAAATTTATTGATGTCGTGGAACCTATTATAGGTGAAAAAATAGAGATTCCTGAGCGTTTGGCGGCTATGATTGAGAGGCCAAAACAAGCCATTTCTATGTCAACAAAATTTGAAGATTTTAAGGAGTATTTGTTGAACAAGTAGTTTCGTAGCACTTCTACAATTATGGCATTAGTTGTTTTGCCAATAAATCGAGACCTGCCGAAAATGTATGCGGTTGATAGCCTAATTGCTTTTTTGCTTTGTCAATGATAAAGCCAGTTTTCGGTGGTCTTATTGCTGGCTGACTAAAAATTGAAGCATCAACTGGCTGAATCAACGTTTTATCCAGATCAAATTTTTGAGCAGTAATCAAAGCCATTTCATATGGGCTCAGCATCTCCTCACCTGAAATATGCCAAGTACCTGATGCTTTTTTTGAGGCAACTAGCCAACACCCTTCTGCAAGATCTCCAACCCAAGTTGGGGTTCGCCATTGGTCATTTACTACTTTAATAGATTGCTTTTTTTCCAAAGATGCCTTTACCCATAACACCAAGTTGGTACGTCCTAAGCCTGGTGCAAATCCATATAC
>DAIQNU010000310.1:0-4371 GCA_036788235.1 Cyclobacteriaceae bacterium | reverse complement strand
ATGGAACCGATATATATGAAGCTGAAGTAATTGCCGCCGAGTCGGCAAGAATCGCCTGGGAAAATGGCGCCAAAGTGATCGTTTTGCCTACCCTGCCCTTTGGTGTGAATACCGGACAGCACGATATTTATCTGGACATCAACCTGAACCCTTCGACCCAGCTCGCCATTTTAGCAGATATCATTGAAGTGCTCAACAGGCAGCAGATTCATAAATTACTGATCTTTAATAGTCATGGAGGCAATGACTTTAAAGCAATGCTGCGGGAGCTGGGGCTCAAATATCCCAAGATGTTTTTGTGTACTTCCAACTGGTTTCAGGCATTGAGTCGCAAAGAGTATTTTGAAATGGAAGGCGACCATGCAGATGAATTGGAAACCAGCATTATGATGCATATAAAACCCGAATTGATATTGGACAGAAAAGAATGGGGGGCGGGAGATTCGAAGCGTTTCAGCATAGATGCCTTTAACGAAAACTGGCTATGGGCAGAGAGAGCCTGGTCTAAAGTAAGTACCGATACCGGCGTGGGAAATCCGAAACTATCTTCCAAAGAAAAAGGCGAAAGGTTTTTCAAGGATGTGACGCAAAAAATCGGGCAGATGCTGACCGATTTATCAGCCCTTAATAAAGATGATATGTATATCTGATATGCTTTCAGAAACATCAAACCTTTCTTCTGTTACTAGTCTTCTTCAGGTCGAGCAGCACCAAAGTACCAATGGTCTTGTAAACTTAAATTCCTACATTGAGCGAAGAAATGGTGGTTTAACCCGTGATTTTAGCGGGCAGTCCTTTTACCAAAACAGGTTTCCGGGCATGGGGTTTGGGCATAAATATGTCATCAGGAGTCAATCCACAGGCATCGATCATCGCCAGGCAATACTGCAGTCTCCCCAGATTTCCATCGGTGTTATTGGTGCCAAAGGTGAACTTTAAGCCCGCATCTTTGGCTTTTTTGATAATAGAAGCACTGGGCACTTTATAGCGTGCATTTATCTCAAGCGCTATATCATTTTCTGCCAATACTTTGATCATTCTGTCTACTCGCTCATCAGTCCAAAGCGCTTCATAATCCGGCATGAGCACCGCAGGCAACACGGTAGGGTTTACATAAATATCTACAGGTTCCTGAGAGAATATGGCTTCGATTTTTTCTACCATTTGATCCATAAATTGATTGGGTTCATCAACCCATACTTCATTGGGCAACCAGATGCGATTGCGCCTCCCCTTCGCATCGGTAAAGGTCATGGCATCGGTAAATACATAATCGAATTTGGCTATGGCTTCGGGCGAAAATAAGGTAATCCATTCTCTACCTTCTGCCTGCATTCCTCTAAATATCGGTTGACCCTGTACCGTATCCATATATGCCGAAAGTGATTCATCATTGGTTACAGGAAAATGCAGTCCGCAATTGGGCGCCACACCATAGTTTATGCCGAGTTTCAAGGCATTTTCGTTTACTTCTTCCATGGTAAGACCACCCTTGAGATGTACATGATAGTCGACCACTGGATAGCCTTTTTGCATCAATTTGGTAATGGTGGTATCCCAGTCTTTGTCTATTTTATTTGCCTTTTTCTCTCCGGCTGGCAGCCTTCGAATTTTAATTGTCCTAAACCATGTGCTACTGTTGACATCGTGAGCCTGCAGGGCAATCAGGCCTTCGCCCAAAAGTCTTTCCTTTTGTTCATCAGCACGCCAGGGATCTTCAGGCTCAATGTAGTCAACTACCTGAATATCATTGATAAAAACCTCTACATGGTTTTCGATTACTTTTATGCGCATTTGAAACCATTCGTCATCATTTGCCATGGGATAGTATACATTTCGAATTCCATACAGGCTGCCAGTTTTCTTCGTTTCCCGGTAGTTGTCGGCGCCTATGTGCGAATTGTTTATTTGTACTTCATAGCCTTTGGATGGCCAACCTTCAGATTGGGCTGCTGTGTGAAAGTATATCCCTGAATTTGCAAGCCTGGCTGCTTTTACCTCAGCCACCAGTTCAAAGTTTTTATAAGGATCGCCACCTTCGTAAAATAAATGACCTCTTGGCCCTGAGCATTGCAATAGGCCATCAACCACCTGAAAGCTTTCCGGATTTTCATAGGCCTTCCAATGTGTCAGGTCTTTGCCATTAAAAATATCTTCCCATTCGCTTTTAGGGCTGCAAGCAAAACATATTGACATGAGAACCAGCACTAAACCATAAGATAAAAAGCGCATATACTAGCTGATTTAAATTAAAAAATAAATTTTATTGAAATGTTTTGCCTGATGGCTCAGGTCATATAAAATTTTATTGTAAAAATTTGTACGACAAGATAGGTAAAACTATCTCAAATTACCATTAATTTTTATTATTGGTATGTTTGCTGCGGGATTAAGAGCCGGTAATTTTTATGCTTTCGTATGTAATACCCAAATGAATATTTTTAGGCATTCCATTATTCAAGGCCATACTTTCGATATTTCATTTTTAAATCAATGAATGCAAATAATTTGCTGAATCAATCAATCCATTTCGACGAAATCGATCTAATATCTCAAATTCATCTAAATTAGGGTTGCTCCTATTTATTACCAATGCTCTGAAAGCCTCAAGTGCAAGGTCAGTATTTAGATCAATGGTGTCTGTTATAAAATCATCTGCGGTCTTTGCTGTTAAACCGAAACTTGCCAAGTATGCGGCAGGAAAGTCCTTTAAGTTATTAGTTACAATTATGTTTGCATTGGTTTTTATAGCTGCAGCTAGTACGTGCCTGTCCTTTTCGTCAGGAAGCTTTAATGATTTAACAAGTGGTTCATAATTATCAACCAAAGCATCCGGGAAAGCAAGTTGAGCTTTGCTCAATCTCTTTTGAATCTCAAGGTCACCAATACCCTTCCTTCTCATCACGTTTTCCCATTCTATAAAAATATGCTTACTCCATTTTGGGGTATACAGATCATATGAGGCAAACCAAAATAAAAGATCCCGTATGTCAATAGGATAAATCACATTGGTATCAAGAACACAGGTGAATCTCACACTATGAATCATATAAACCAGCTTCTTCGTCTGCTTTCATTATTTCAATTAAAAGTTTGCGCTGTTCAGCTTTCATTTTCTTTTTGTAATCACTTACATCCTGGTATTTAATTCTTCTGTGTTTACCAACTTTTGTAAAGTTGATTTCTCCCTTTTCGAGTAACTTTACCAAATGTGGTCTTGAACAACCTAAAATTTCCGCGGCTGCTTGTGTCGTAATTTCCGTTGCTACAGGAACTATAGAAACCGGTTTACCCTGGCTGGTTTCTTTTAGAATTTTAGCTAGAAGTTGTAAAGCCTTTAAAGGGATTTTAATTCTCTCCTTGGTTTCTTCGATTTCAATTTCAGGGTATTCTGACTGGATTCTTCTCAAGACAACAGCTAAGGCATCATAAGACGCCATAGCTGCTTTTTGTTCTTCTTTTGAGGGTCTTTCTATATTTTCAATGTTATTCATATCAAATTGATTTGCTAATACAAATAAACGAAATATTCAAAACAAAGTTCGATTAATTCGAATTTAAAACATAAACTCCCTTATCTGCAAATTGCGCCACATTACTTTTATGCCTCCGCCATCGTGAATTTGCAAAGCGATTTTTCCATTGGCCTGCCCTATTTTCTCATCTTTCAGATCGGCCATTTTTACGCCATTCAAAAAAGTTTCCACATGATCGTCGATCACGACTATTTTCATATGATTCCATGCGCCCATGTCTAAAATATCTTCTTTTTCATCAGGGATTTTTTGGAGCCACCCTCTTCCGTAAGATTCATATATACCACCGGTATCGCGTCCGGGAGGTGCCACTTCTACCTGCCAGCCGCTTATGCGGGTTCCTTCTATTCCAGATCTAAAAAATACCCCACTGTTGCCATCGGAGGCTTGCAAAAATTCAAGCGTCAGCTCAAAGTTTTTAAAATCATCTTCAGATGCCAGATACCCATAGTTCTTGTCCGAACCGCTTTCACATATCAGCAAACCATTTTCGACATACCATTTTTCGGTGCCATGAATCTTCCATCCATCCAGATTTTGTCCATTAAATAGGCTTTTCACACCAAGTGGCTTTAGTTTAATGTTTCTAAACCAGATCTTGTGTCCATGATCCTGCAAGGCAATGTGTCCGCGCTTCTGGATGCCATAGCCCGGGTATTCGTTCCATTTTCCGGCTTTCAGCAGTTTATCCCATTCATCAGACCACATTTCATATTCAACAACTTTTTTTCCATTGAGCCAGTGCTGCACTTTTCCATTATCAACTATTATTCTGGTTTCATTCCATTCGCCAGCTTTTTTCAATGGAGGATTATCAGGCGCATGCATGCCATAG
>DAIQNU010000309.1:0-4386 GCA_036788235.1 Cyclobacteriaceae bacterium | reverse complement strand
ATGGCTGCATCACTTATTGCGGGCATGGCCTTGTCGATCTTGTCAGGTGTGAGTTTATAGTTGGCGCCAGTTGCTACTGACAGATAGTTATTGCCAGCATCGCCGATCATAACGAGCGCATGACCACTGGGTAAGTCCTTTTCTTGAAACACAAATGTAGTATCAATGCCATCATCTTTGTAGTTTTGTACCATTTGTGGTGTGTAGGCATCTTCACCTACGCAGTTAATAAAGCTAACAATGCCGCCAGCCCTAGCAGCAGCAACTGCCTGATTAGCGCCTTTTCCACCATATACCTGAAAGAATTGGGCCTCAGTCACGGTTTCACCCACCGATGGCAAATGATCCATTTTCATAATCATATCCACATTGGAGCTGCCTATCACTACGATTCTGTTTTTTGTTTTCATTATCGGATTTTTTATGATGGTTGCATTTTTGATACTCTAAAGGCTTGAATATATTATCATCAATTTAGCCTTGCTACAACTATACTTCCTAAGCCAATAATGAACAGTAAAAACATAGCTGCTAGCATTTTATAGGTGCTTTTGTTGGCTCCTGCAAATTCTTTAAATACAAAGACACCCCAGGCCGCACCGATCATTGTAGCGCCTTGTCCCAAACCATATGAAATGGCAGGGCCTGCTTTGTCAGAGGCGATGAGGTTAAACAGAAAACCTGTATTAAAAATGATTCCGCCAAGAATGCCTATTAAATGCTGCCTTGTTGTACCATTTTTGAAATAATCAATATAAGTAGATTTGCTGCCCTGAACCGGCTTATACATAAAGAAGCTATTCCATAAAAAATTAGAAAGAAATAAACCAATGGAAAACACAAATACTGCACTGTAAGGTGTGAGCTTTCCGACTTCTGGTGATGCGAAATCGAGCGTCATACTATCTGCTACAAATCGATAAAAAAAGCCCATGATAACACCAGCCAAAACTGAAAGTACAATCCCTTTAACAGGAGTAGAGTCTTGAGATCTGGATACTTTTGTAGAGGCCATAGCATTTACAATAATCGCCAAAACCACAAGTATAACACCTCCAAAAAGCAGAATAGGATTGCCTTCCGGTACTTTGATGTAATTGACAATGACGCCTATAACGAGCGCCAAACCTACGCCTATCGGAAATGCGACTGATAAACCTGCAACAGCTATAGCGGCTACGATCAGCAGATTTGATAGGTTGAAAACAACCCCACCAACTATAGCTGAAATGATTGAATGCGAGTTGGCCTGTTGCAAATCTGCTAAAAAACCGCGTCCTGCATCGCCTGTACTGCCCATGGTAAGTCCGTACATCAAAGCTACGAGTATCAGCCCAATGGAGTAGTCCCAGTAAAATAATGGGAATGGCCATTTGTCGGTAGCAACTTTGGAAGTATTGGCCCAAGAGCCCCAACAAAGCATTGTGATAAAACAAAAGAATACGGCCAGTCCATAGGAGTCGATGATATACATATTTTCTTGTGCTTTAGAATGAATTAAATTTTGCAGGCAGATCCCGCATTATGCTTAATGGATGGGTTGTTATTATTTGCCAAATCTTTTTATCGATTCCTCCATCATTACAGCTGTTGCTGTTGCGCCACTACGGCTACAACCTGCTTCTTGCACGGCTATCAATTGATCGAGTGTACGTACACCACCAGCAGCTTTCACTTTCACATTTGGCCCTACACTTGCTTTCATGAGCTTCAAATTCGGAATGGTGGCACCTTGATAACTAAATTTACCCTCAGCATCTTTAACAAACCCGAAGCCACTTGAGGTTTTTACATAATCAGCTCCAACTTTCGTGCATATCTGACAAAGCTTAACTATATCAGATTCATTGCTCACATAATCTGTCTCAAAAATTACTTTTACAATGGCCTTATTTTCGTGGCAAGCGGCGGTCACGGCGGCAATTTCTTGTTCTATGTAATCCCAATCTCCTTGTAGAGCTTTTGCTATGTTTATCACCATATCGATTTCTACTGCTCCATCTTTACAGGCCTTCACAGTTTCAAATACTTTTACTTCTATGGCTGAATTCCCAGCCGGAAATCCGATCACACAACCAACCAATACATCCGTTCCTGTTAGTAGATCAACTGCCATTGGTACCATATAAGGTTTTACACATACAGAAGCAACATCGTACTTTCTAGCCACTTCGCATTCTTTTCTCAGATCCTCATCTGTCATGGTAGGATGAAGAATGGAGTGATCAATCATTTTTGCTAATTCTCTGGTTTTTGACATTGTATCGTTCGTTTAAATTTTATTTTTTTAATTTGGATGGGAGTTCAGTATTTCATTATAAAGGGTATTTTAATTTTTCAATCACAGGATTAAGTCTGATTAAGCCTGTAATCCAGCCTGCACTATGAGGTATCCAGTCTTCATCGGTAAAAGAATGGGGGCCATCGTTATCCTTTTTTGTGGCAGTGTCGTATTTAAATTGCTCACCCACAGAAAAACCATTGCACACTACACCGCGTGTTTGAAACCATGTGCCAGCCCATCTATTGCCGATTTGGCAGATCATACTGGCCGGAAGTGCTATGCCCTTAGGAACATCGGCACTGAAAATCACACATCCTTTTTTTAGCCCCTCATCGGTAATTCCTCCATTAAGCCCAGCAACCCAAAGCAGGTTGCTGTAGGCAATGTCTATCAAGTCATTATCATGTAAAACAGAAGCTAGCTCAAGGGCGAGTGCTGCCGTAAAACCATAAATGGCATTGGATCCATGGAAAGTGCCACAAAACCAAATAGGCCCTTCATCAGCATAAATTCCCAAGGGCACCAATTTGAAAGGATTGGCAAGACAGGCTGGTTTTAAATATCCATTGGCAAAATCTGAAAGCATGGTTTTCCACTTTTTTGCGTCTTCATGCTTTGGCCAAAGCTGTAACATTTCAATAATCGGCATCAAATAATTGGGATAGAAACCGCCCATGTCTGTGCCAAACTCTACGCCATCATCAGCTGGCACTATTCCATGAATCCATGCACTTTCGCTGTGTTTCAGACTAGAAAATTCGTAGAAGTGCCCATAAAATCCATTTTCTGACTGATTTTTTTCTATCTGTCGATCCATGATTTTCTTGGCATAATCAATACAATTTTTCTTCGTGGCTTCACTTTGATCTACCTTCCACATTTCTATTGAAGCCCAACACATCATCACCAAATCGCGCGTAACCCATTCGTCTTTCGGAATTTCCGTATCAAGCGGAATGCCTCTTTGAAATACTTGAAACCCATGCGATCCCATCGGTTTAGCTTCGAGTAGAAGCCATTGGTATGCCTTTTTAGCAGTTTCCAAATAGATGTTCTTTTTATCAGCATATTTATTGGAGAGTAATCTATGTGCGCGAACTAAGGCTACAACAGCTTTATTGGCATCATTGGGCAAAATATCATGTTCATGGCCATGGAGATCATGGGTGAAAGCACCATCTGCATAACCAAGTTCCTTAGCTTTTTTTTGTGTCATTACCAGGTAGTCGCAACCAACCGTGATTTGCTTTTCCAGTCTATCGATGAATACCTGATCAAATCTATTCGCTGATTTTTCGAGTAGATCTTCCAAGCTGATGATCATGCCACTTTGAGCGCAACTCTCAACCCATAAGACCCCAGCATCCTGCCAACCAGCACCTACCTTCGTGAAATGTGCCCTCCGCTCCAGCATATCAACCGAAGCGTATTCAATGGTTTTATCCCAGAAAATATTTTTCTTCACCTCCAAGCCTTCATCGGCAAAAACAAGCGCTTTGCCCTCTAACACTTCGATATTGTAAGTGCCTTCTTTATTTACATCTTTTAACTCAGCCACCCACCAATGAGATCCCCATATTTCGCCCCAATAGTTTAGTGGTGCTGTATAAGTAACATCTACGTTGATCAATCTGCATTCTATGTTTTCAGAGAGTAGCTCCCGCTTCGGCAAGCGAAAAATCACCCTAACTGGTAAGCCCAATTCATAGCCAATCTGAGAAAAAAGTAATCCTGTAATTCCTTGGATTGGTTCGGTAGTATTTTTTAAAAATTGCCTAAAAGGCTTTTGTTCTAAATTTGTTTGCGATTGACAAGCTGAAACGGCTGTGGCACCAACTATGCCTGTCGTTAACATCGCTGATGATTTAATAAAAGCTCTCCGTGAATAATCTACTATATTTTTCATAATCAGTGTATATAAATATTGCCGATAGGGTAGTTGTCGGTATTGCAAAAAAGACTACTGTAAATGTTAAGCCCTGGATGGCTGGTGCTGAATTTGATAGATATCTGTAGTATAGGCGATCTCTGACTTATCTTTAATAATTCTGCTGTTTTTTCATCGGCATACAAAGCCCTCAGTTCTTGTTCAGAACCAGTGA
>DAIQNU010000308.1:0-4398 GCA_036788235.1 Cyclobacteriaceae bacterium | reverse complement strand
AACCGACTGATGTCAAAGTCAGGATTGTGGGCATTTTCCCGGCCATATACTAAGTAATAATCGCCCGGTTGATGCACGCGAACCTTGAGCTCATGCACATATCCCTTTACTGTGAAAGATTCAAAGCCCAAGGCAGCATTGTCACCATTAGAAACTATGATGCGCAATCGATTGGTAATAACTGTTTTAAAATGAAATGCATTGGATTCCAAAGAGCTCAAAGTACCACGATACAGATTTTGAAAATTGTACTTCCAGCCAACCTCTGTTTCAAGGCTGTCCTTCAAATATTGAATAGTCAATGGCCTGTAGTAATCAAAATCATTGGCAACAGTAATCTCTAACACACTGATCGCATATTTGCCTGCGAGGCTTACATCAATGACGCTTTGCTTAGCATTTTTATCTTGTTGAGTATCTACCTTTTGCACTCCGAATTGTCGATAGGCTCCTTCTGTTAATTCTTTTTTGGATACAGTAGCTTCCAGTAAATTCGGTTTTTGATCTGTTGTAATTCTTAACCTGAAGTAGCGAAACTTCGCTGTAGGAAAAGTTACGTTAGTAAACCTATAGTTCGTTTGATCATTTTTAATAGCTAAAATCCGGTATTCATTCAATATTGTAAACCATTCTTGTTGATTGTTACTGCCTTCAAGTTTTACTTTCCAGTCAAAATTTTGCTCAGCAAAATTCAATTCAATTTTGTTTACCTCTTCCGCTATAGGGCTTTGTAATGTAAAAAAATAGCTTTCATTAGCTGCCGACTGATTGATTACAGTAAATGGAATTGATTTTTCTGAAACCTCTTCTTTCTTTATATTCCATAAGAAGGGCGCCTCAATGGTATCATTTGTACTAGTAATGCCATAAATTCTGATATCGGCCATATCTGACAATGATTTTTCAAATATTTCATCTGGCAAAATCACTGTGTGCCATGGCTCTTCGTTTCCATGCAGAAGTCTGGCATAATTGTAGGCTTCCATTTGTGCCATTGCTATATGACCGAACACAATCAATATAAAAGTGATTAACAACTTGTGTTTCATAGTGTAAAAATTAGCATACTGTATCTTCACAATCCATTTTTTCCAGCAAACCTACTCATGAGAATCATCTGTAATAATGTGCCGGTATTTGTTGTACAAAAATGAAATGATCAAAAGCAAAACCCCCAACGATACAAAAACAATTGTTTTAGCTATGGTATCAAGGTGTGAAATGTCATAAAAGAATAGCTTTAGTAGGGTTGCTGAAAACAAAACTATAGCGGAAATGCGTAGGTATTTCTTTTTCAGACTTATGCCCATGGCTATAAGAAAAAGTGCATAAATGCCCCATAATATACTTAAGCCAAGCTTGTAAGATTTAGCGAATTCAGCTAGATCCATCCAATGGATAAGCTCGCTGCTCAAAATCCACAGCAACGATAAGTGTAATACATAATCAAAGTACTTCTTGTAATTCACATCGATAAACTGCTGCCGAATGGTTTTGTAAACCACCACCATCAATATGATGGGAAAAATAAACGAAATGTATCGGATGGTAAGGTTTATCAAGCCAGTGGTGTAATACTCTGCCATGGATTGGTTAAGGTAGCTCTCACGTAATTCGCTAAATTCAAACAGGCTTTGGGTGAGAAAAACCAACATTGCCAACACCGAAAATGCCAAGCTTGCCAAACCCAAAACTCTGTCTTTTATAAAGTATACATTGAGTAGCATTAAGCCAATTAAAAAGATAAAGGCATAATTTATAAGCCAAATGGTTTGATATTTCAAAATATCATAATTCTTGAAATAGGAAGGATGAGAATTCTCTTCGGTTGGAACGGTAATGAAAGTATCCTGAAAAATCTGATTAAAATAATTGGCAATCTCAAGCCTTAAGGAGATAAAAATTGTTAACAACAGTAAACTCGGAATTACAACAGAAACGAGTTGATGCAATGATTTATTGGTAGTGAAGTAAACTGGTGCTTCACGCTTTTGATGAATGTATGTGATTATAGAAAAAGCGGCTATAACAAAAAGTGAAGTCAAAAATTGGATGTTGAAAAGCGGCGTAAGTTTTGTTTCCAGTAACTCGGGTTGGTACTGACTATACCCAACTTCCCAGTCGTGTGCCAAGCTCAAAAAAGCCAGAACGATAAGCGGATAAGACAAAATTTCGTAAACAGAAATTTGTCGGCTTCTGCCTACCCAAAACAGCAATGCCGCCTGACCAGCCCAAAGCATGGTGACCCAATTGCCATCGAGTTGCACTGGTATGGCAATGGTAATGAATAGTAGGACCAGTCCGGTAACTAAATAAAACAAACTTCTATCGCCGAGCTTTTGCCGGTAAATCACTACTCCGACTGCGAAATGAATCACAGCATTGACTAAGGTGAACAAACCTAAAAGCTGAGCACCTATATCATGGGTATTTAAAATGGCATATCCAAAACCATAGAAAATAAAGGCATTGGAAAGCATTAGTATAATGTCGCCCGCGGCGAATTTTTGGCTTTGCCGCAATTTGTACACCAACGATGATGTGTAAAAGATGGCAAAAAAGATGCTTAAAAATGTCAAGGCAAGCGCAAAGTGCCCATCGGTTTTGTAAGAGAAGCTATACCATGAAGCATAAATGAGCCAAGTAATGGTGAAGGCCGCATAAAATACAGGTTTCCAATATCTGAGAATGGCTATAATCAAAATGCCACCGTTGATAATGGCCATATAGCTGTAGAGCACCGCCACCTGTCCGGAGCCATCGCTTAGTAAAAAGGGCACCGCATAAGCACCTACCAAACCTATAAGCGCAATCACTTGTCTGTTATATTGTAAGGCGGCAAAAACTGTGAATGCCGTAAAAACAAACATGAGGGCAAAGGTTAACAACTGTGGTATGAGGTCGTAAAAACTATAAGCTGCAAATGTGATAAAGTATAAAATAGCCATGGCGCCACTTAACAGCACTGAGCTGAAATTTTCGTAGGCGCTTTTGAGCTTGAGCGCAAAACCCAGTAAGACCAAACCTACCAAGTAGCCCATTACAATTCTGGTAAGTGGACTGATCAATTGGTTTTCGATGGCATATCTCGCACCAATGCCCACACCGATAATGGTAATGGCAATACCAATTTTGTTGATCAGATTTTCGCCAATAAACTTTTCTAAATTGGCTTTTATGGCAGAAGGAGCAGGGGCAGTGGTTGTAGTTTCGACAGTTGATTGGTCGCTGAAAGCTGGCTCCACCTGCGACAAATCTGGGATTGGATTATGAGGTAAGGCAGGTTCCATTTTCACGGCTTCAACCTTTGGCTCTTCGACAGGCTGTGTTTCTACTTCGGTGCCAGAAAGCTGATGAATTTCATTTTTGAGCGCATGTATTTCTCTTGAAAAGGTCTCCTGCCTTTGCAAAAGTATTTCCAACTTTTCGAGCAGTTGGTTTATCTGTTCCTGACTTTTGGGCATCTAAGCTTAGCTTATGGTGGTGTTCATTCATTTAGTATAACAACCGGATATTTTTCCGGCAACAAAAAAATGAAATATAATCAGATTATAGAATGTGCGCAATACGCAAAGGTGTTGATCAAATCTGGGGATGGGCTAAAGCCACATCCCTATTGATGCAATTGAAACACGCGGGCGTGAAGGGCTATTGCATCGCCATACAGCGTCGAAACCAGGAGAATGACAGGAGGGAAGTACAAAATCCTTTCATCTTTTTTCCCTATACATTATTCTACCTACACCGAATTGCAAATCCTACATTGGACTTGGCGATTTTGCACCACTAACTCTAGTAGCCACACGCTCTACAAAAGCGCGCGAGGGGGGTGTGGCACTAAGAGAATATTACCTATATTTCTTGAATATTTTTTGTAATTTTAATACATGAAAAGTTTGACGCTACAAATTCCGGAAAATTTGAATCTTAATGAAAGAGAGACAAAAAGATTCTTGGCAGCTAAGCTATATGAATCAGGGAAGTTATCATTGGGACAGGCAGCGGAATTAGCTGGACTTTCAAAAGTAGCATTCTCAGAAATTTTGGCCGATTTCGATGTTTCTTTAATCAATTACTTACCATCGGACATTTCAAAAGATGCAGCTAGATTCTGAAATAATTATTTCGGATACAAGTTGTTTAATAATTCTAAGTAAAATTGATAAGTTAGATTTATTGAAACAACTCAGTGATAATATCTGACAGGAAGGAAGTACAAAATCCTTTCATCTTTTTTCCCTATACATTATTCTACCTACACCGAATTGCAAATCCTACATACGACTTGGCGATTTTGCACAACTAGCTCTAGAAGCCACACGCTTTATAAAAGCGCGCGAGGGGAGGGAATCAATACCGTAATCAGCACCAATAGTTCGGTAATCATCATATGGACTA